>JALYGK010000061.1 GCA_030777105.1 Actinomycetota bacterium
ATGAGCGGCCTGGAGATCTTCATCGCCCAGATGGCGGGAGAGCTTCCCGCGCCACCGATCACCCATCTCACAGGACTCCGCCCGATCGCGGCGGATGAAGGAACCTGCACGTTTGTCCTCCCGGCGAGTGAATGGCTGTGCAGTCCTCTGGCCCGATTGGAGGGTGGAACGATCGCGCTCCTCGCCGACAGCGCGATCTCCTCAGCAGTTCAGACGACAGTTCCACCCAGGACCTCATATGCGCCGCTGGACCTCAAGGTGAATTTCCTCCGGCCAGTGGCGCCGGACGGTCGAGACCTGATCGGCAAAGCGGACGTCGTTCATCGTGGACGGTCCATCGCCGTGGCCAACGCCGAGCTCCGAACCGAGGACGGAAAAAGCGTGGCGCTCGCGACGGGAACGGCGATGGTTCTGCCCGGCCGTCCGTGGAGTCCCGAGCCCGTCGTCCCCGTCGACGAAACGCCGGACGACGAGCAGGCTTAACCGCTCCGCTTAGCGGCGGGGGGTTCGCCCGCCCAGAGCTTCCTGGAGAACCAGGATGATCTCCTCGCCAACCAGCTCGTCGCGCTCGATCAGCGCATCGCGAAGCGCCTCCACCAGGTCCCTGTTGGCCGTGAGCACGGCTTCGACGCGCTCCTTCTGGCCTGCGAGCAAGGTCTCGACGCGCTGCTTGCCGTCGCCGTCGGCCAGCACCCTGGCGACCAGGTTGCGGCGGGACACGGGTCCTTCGGCGACCGCCTCGTAGGAAATCAGCGACCCCGCCATTCCGAGTGAACCGACCATGGTCGCCGCGACCTCGGTTGCGGAGGCAAGGTCGGCACCGGGACCGGTCCCGCTCTCGCCGAAGAACATCTCCTCGGCGACCATCCCCCCGAGCGAGATGGCGAGCATCGCCTCCATCTCCGAGCGAGATTGCGTGAACCGCTCCTCCAGGTCGGACTGAGCGAGCAGCCCAAGGGAACTCCGGCGCTTGATGATCGACAGCACCTCCATCCGCCGGGTCGTGCCCAACAGGTAGGACGCGACGGCGTGGCCCGCCTCGTGCGTGGCGACCCGCTCGCGCTCTTCCTCGGTATACGTCACCGGTTGCGCCACGCCGATTTCCTCGGTGAGCCGGGCCTCGTACACGTCCGATAGCGTCATGCCGTCCCGGCCGTCCCGAAGCGCCACCAGCAGCGCCTCGTCGAAGAGGTGCTCGATCATCACGGGCGTGTAGCCCAGTGTGTCGTGCGCGAGCTGCTCGCGAATCTCATCGCGGTCGAGCTGTTCGTGATGGGCCTTTCGGCCCAGGAAGAAGTCGATCAGCTCCCGCCGTCCTTGCTTGGTGGGGAGGTCGAAGTACAGCCGGCGGTCGAACCGGCCGGGACGGAGAAGCGCCGGGTCCAACGAGTCCGCGCGGTTCGTCGCGGCAATGAGGAGGAGGTTGTGATACCGGGGTCGGCCGACCTTGATTCGCCGGCCCACCGGGAGATAGCCGTTCAACCACTCGATGATGCGCCCGGCCGCGCGCTGGGCCCGTGTGGGTTGGTCGAACGACTGCATCTGGATGAGAAGCTCGTTCACCATCCCGCCGCCCGCCGGGGACATGAATCGAGAAACCGACCGGCCGGGAAGCTCCGGTGCGGGCGACATGGAGATGCCACCGCGGTCGCCGCCGATTGCGTCGATCTCCTCGATGAAGCCGATCGCTCCACCCTCGCGCCGGGCGGCCTTCCGGAGCGCACGGAAGAACGAACGGATCTTCACGTTGGTCATGCCGAACCACATCGATTGGAACGCCGGGGCCGAGGCGAACAGGAATGGAACGCCGGCCTGCTTCGCCATGGCCTTGGCGAGATAGGTTTTGCCGGTCCCCGGCGGGCCTTCGAACAGGATCCCTCGCCGCGGGTTCCCGCCCAGGACCTCTCGGAACTTGGCGTACCCCAGGAATACGTTGAGGGTCCGGACGACTTCATCGACCTGGTCACCGAGACCCCGAACGTCCATGAGACCGACCTCGAGATGCTCCGGGCGAATCATCACGTGCGGAGATCGCCCGCTCCCGACGAGCGGAAGGGCAATAACCAGCGTCAAGAGCAGGATCAGAATGAGCCCGGGCATCCAAAGGACCGCATCCGCCGGCAACGACGGAGCGCGGAACGGCCGGCCGTTCCAAAACCGATAGAAGAGGTAGACGTCGAGCGCTCCGACGATCACCAGAGCGCGCAGCACACGCCTGAATCGTGTTCGTTCCCGGACCCGGCTGACGTCCGCGCTCCCGGCTTTGAGGACCTCCGAGCTTCCCAGCAGCGCCGCGACCCTGTTGGTCGCGTGATTCCTGGTGTCAGCCACGGGCTTTCTCAACCCCCCTACCTCTCCGGCTCTTGCCCGGATGCTAGAAGGGGCCCCAGGCACCGGCAATCGGCCGGATGGCTCGAAAAAGCCGACCTTTTGTCCATTCCTGGCTGCATTCGGTGAGGGAGCCCGCCTGCCGCACCCTCGCCGCATTCTCATGAATAGGACTAAGGTGCACGGTGAAGCGACCGGACCGAGCTGATCGGGTACCGGAGGTAGATGGGTGCCTCGGAAGAAACAAGAACCGGTCGAGACGGACGTCGCCCGAACCATCGGCGGGTTGCTGAGGGGGCTTCGCCGGGCGGCTGGCTACAGGGCCGTGCGGGATGCCGCGGCGAACGAGCGCTGTCCGGCCGCTCAGCAGACCATCTACGCATACGAACGAGGAGGGCTGGTTCCGTCCCTGAAGCAATTCATGGAACTGGTCGAGTTCTACGCGCTCCAGTCGGAGGGAGCGGCGCCGTCCATCCGATACCAGGGCGTCGCCGCGCTCGTCGCGGCGCTCTCCAGTCCGGCATACCACTTGACGGAAGCGCTCGACCTGATCAACCGCCTCCAGCCCGAACCCGCGGCCGGACGCCGGCGGCGCCGGTCGTGAGCAACTGGTGTCCTCAGTGAAGACGGAAGGCCGAGTCGCCGAGCTACTGACCGATGTAGATCACGTCGGGATCGCGGTCAACGATCTGGAAGCTGCGGTGAATGAATATCGCCGTGCCTTCGGGGTCGAACCGGTCCACCGTGAGCGAGTGGAGGACCAGGGCGTCGACGAAGTTCTGTTCAAGGTTGGCACTTCCTACATTCAGCTCCTGAGCGCGCTCGGTCCGGACACGCCGGTGGGGAAGTTCCTCGAGCGCCGAGGCGAAGGCGTGCACCACGTCGGGTACCGCGTGACGGACATCAACCGCACGCTCGAGCAACTTCGCGCTGCGGGAGTCCCGTTGGTCGATGAGGCGCCTCGTCCGGGGTCGCGGGGAACCACGGTCGCGTTCGCCCACCCGAAAGGGTTCCGCGGCGTGCTGGTCGAGCTCGTTCAGGAATGATCGACTTCACGCTCCCTCCGGACCTGGAGGACCTTCGCCGCCGGGTTGCAGCCTTCGTCCAGACGCATGTGCTTCCGCTCGAACCGAAGGTCAACGAGTCGAACTTCGAGACGTTCCTGGCCGACCTTCGGGCTGAAGCCAGAAGGGCGGGCCTGTGGACGCCGCATCTCCCTCCGGAATGGGGCGGGTTGGGACTCGGGGCGCTTGGGATGGCGGTGGTGTCGCAGGAGCTCGGCGTTTCGGTGTTGGCTCCGTTTGCTCTCAACTGCATGGCGCCCGACGAGGGGAACATGCACCTCCTGCTCCACGCCGGCACGGACGAACAGAAGCAGCGCTACCTGAAACCGTTGGCGGAAGGCGCCGTCCGGTCATGCTTCGCGATGACGGAGCGGGACGTGGCGTCGTCGGATCCAACGCAGCTCAGGACGACGGCGACGCGCGACGGAGACGAGTGGGTCCTGAACGGCGAGAAGTGGTTCATCACCGGCGCAAGCGGGGCCGCCTTCGCCATCGTGCTTGCCCGGACCGATGAGGACGCCAACGCCGATCCGAGGACTCGCCACACGCTGTTCGTGGTCGGCGCCGACAATCCAGGATGGCACATCGTCCGCGAGATTCCGGTCATGGGAACGCACGCTCCCGGCGGCCACTGCGAAGTTCGACTGATCGACTGCCGCGTCGCCGCCGACGCGGTCCTCGGCCAGCCGGGTGAAGGGCTGATGCTGTCGCAGGCGAGACTCGGCCCGGCCCGCCTCGCCCACGCCATGCGGTGGATCGGCGTGGCGCAGAGAGCGCTGGACATCGCCACCGATCGCGCCATGGCCCGACAGGCGTTCGGAAAGGAGCTGATTCGGCACGAAGCCGTGGCGTGGATGCTCGCGGACTCGGCCATCGACCTCTACGCCGGCCGGCTGATGGTTCTCCACGCGGCCTGGAAGATCGAGTCGTCGCAGGAGTTCCGGCAGGAGGTCTCCATCGTCAAGGTCCACGTGGCCGAGGCGCTCGGCCGCGTGGTCGACCGCGCCATTCAAATCTGTGGCTCGCTCGGGTACTCCGGTGACCTTCCCCTGGAGCGGTTCTACCGAGATGCTCGAGCTGCCCGCCTGTACGACGGTCCCTCGGAAGTCCATCGAATGGTGATCGCGCGGAACCTCGCCAAAGCCATGGCGACCGAAGGAACCACCAGCCGGGCGGCCGGCGGACCGGCGTGAGGAGCGCGCCGGAGCTGGAGCCGCTCGTCGATCCAAAATCGCTTGGTTCGTATCTGGGTACGCGGTTTCCGGAGTTGGCCCGCGAGTCCCCAGCGGTCGAGCGTCACATGGCCGGCCATTCCAACGAGACGTTCTTCGTCCGGTTCGGTGATCGCGAATGGGTCCTTCGCCGGCCGCCGCGCGGTGCCTTCCTCCCGACGGCTCACGACGTCGGCCGCGAGTACCGGGTGCTCTCGGCGCTTGCGCCGACAAACGTCCGTGCTCCCCGGCCCGTCCTCTTTTGCCAGGACTCGAGCATCATCGGTGCGCCGTTCTACTTGATGGAACGAATCGAGGGCTCGGTGATCCGTGACGCTCTGCCAGAGCCGTTCGCCTCAGATGAGTCCACACGCCGAGGGTTGGGCGATGAGCTCGTCGACGCCCTGGTCGAGCTCCACGCGGTTGACTCGCGCGCTGCAGGGCTGGAGGGTTTCGGCAAACCGTCCGGATATCTCGAGCGACAGGTGCGCCGGTGGTCGGGGCAGCTCGAACTTACCGAGCCGCTGACGCGAACGATCCCGGAGCTGCATGCGGTCACGGCGTGGCTTCGCGACCGCGTCCACCAACTCCCCGAGGGCGAGCCGACGATCGTTCACGGCGACTACAAGATGGACAACGTCATGTACGCGCCCGGCGCCCCGGCTCGTCTCGTCGCGATCCTCGACTGGGAGATGTCCACGATCGGCGACCCCCTCGCGGACCTCGGGTGGATGGTGTCGTTCTGGCGCGAGGCGGACGACGCCGTGGCGATCGACCTCGAAGGCAAAGCCCCGACCCGACTTCCCGGGTTCCAGCGACGCGACGATCTCGTTGCACGCTACGAAGAGCGGTCGGGACGCGTGGTGGGCGACCTGACCTTCCATATGGTGCTTGCGGTGTGGAAGCTCGCCATCCTTCTGGAGGGCAGCTACGCCAGACATCTCGCCGGTCTTACCGACGATCGATTCTTCGCGCAGATGGAAACCGGCGTGCCGTTGCTCGCGCAACGGGCGCTCGCATTGACCGCCGAATGAGCGACTACCGGGCGCTGATTGTCGACTTCGGCGGCGTTCTCACGACCTCGATCACCACGAGCCTGGCCCAGTTCTGCGCCAGCACCGGAGTGAGCCCCGAGCGACTCAAAGAAGTCCTCCAGGACGCGTATTCGGAGGAGGAGTCGGCGCCGGCCGCTCTGGGTCACCTGGTGGCCGACCTCGAGACGGGACGCATGTCGCCGGATGACTTCGAGCCGCTCCTGGCGGAAGCGCTCTCGGATGGCTTGCCGGTCCCGCTGGAAGCAAACGGCCTGATCGGCCGGATGTTCGCGTCGGTCGGACCCGACGAACGGATGCTCGAAGCGGTCCGAACGGCACGCGGGCACGGGTTGAAGACGGCGGTGTTGTCGAACACGTGGGGCCGCAGCGTGTTCTACCCCGAACTCTTCAGCGCGTTCGACGCCGTGGTGCTCTCCGAGCACGAAGGCATTCGCAAACCAGATCCGGAGATCTATCACATCGCCGCGAAGAAGCTCGGCGAACCGCCTGAAGCCTGCGTGTTCGTCGACGACGTCCCTCGCAACGTGGATGCCGCCCGAGCGGTCGGGATGACAGGCGTCCTCCACAAGGACGCCGCAATCACCATCCCCAAGCTGGAGGAGCTGTTCGGCGTGCCGCTATGGATGGAGGCGTCGCCGGCTACGACGGAAGATCGGTAAGCCCCTTCGTCGGCGCGCTGACCAGCGCCGCCATGTTCCCCTCCGGATGACGGTTCTCCGACATGAGCTGATGCGCCGTCCCGATCTCGACGAACTGGAAGGTCTCCGACAGACACGGGTCGATCTTCCCGTCGATCACCATCTGATTGAACGCGGCCGTCTGCTCGTCGTTGGCGAAGTGCGACCCCTGGAACCGCTTCTGGCGCATCCACAGGTACCGGAGGTCGGCCACGGCGTTGTAACCCGTCGTGCCGGCGCAGATCACCACCATGCCGCCGGTGTCGCACACAAAGATGGACGTCGGGACGGTGTCCTCGCCGGGGTGCTCGAAGACGATGCGGGGACTCTTCTTCTCCCCCACCGCTTCCCAGATCGCCTTTCCGAACGCCTTCGCAGCCTCGGCCCATTCGGCGAACGCCGTGCCGTCCTTCCAGTGCGGCGGCATCCCCCAGTGCGAAAACTCTTTGCGGTTGATGGCGCCGACCGCACCGAGCTTCATGCAGTACTCGGCCTTGTCTTCTGAGGAAACCACCGCCACGGCCTTCCCTCCGAACTCACGAACGATCTGGATGGCCATCGTGCCGAGTCCGCCGGCGCCGCCCCACACCAGGACCACGTCGCCGTCCTCCACGACATGCGGCGGCCATCCCATCAGCATCCGGTAAGCGGTCGCGCCGACCAGTGTGGGCGCCGCGGCCTGCTCCCACGTGAGGTGCGGCGCTTTGGGAAGGCACTGGTGCGCCTGGACCTTGGTGAACTGCGCGAACGATCCCCAGTTCGATTCGTAGCCCCAGATTCGGTACGAGTTGGCGAAGCCCGGGTCGCCGCCCGCCGTAATGAAGGGGTCGTCGGCGTCCCACTGACCGCAGTGAATGATGACGTGGTCGCCCACCGACGGCGTGGTGACGCCTTCGCCGACGGCCCAGACCACTCCGGAGGCGTCGCTGCCGCCGATGTGGAAGTCGGTCGGTTCTCCGAATCGCCCGTGGACCTTCGTCACGTCGACGGGGATGCCCTTGGCCGCCCACACGTTGTTGTAGTTGATGCCGGCGGCCATCACGAGGACGAGAACTTCGCCGGGGCCCGGCGGCGGTGTCTCGATGGCCTCGACCTGGAACGCCTTCTCGGGCTCGCCGAACCGCTCCGGCCTGATTAGGTTCACGTACATGCGCGCCGGCACCTCGCCGACGGGCGGAATCTCGCCGATCTCGTACAGGTCCTTCATCGCGCCGACCTCCTTGCCCTGCTGCCCTGAACCGATTCAGTGGTCGCGGTCCTCCCGCACCCGGTCGCAGGAGTAGGCCCTACGAGTCCGCCGGGGGGCCGGTCGCTTTCTTAGTCTGCGCGCGCCCTTGGTGCAACCTGGAGTTGGCCAACCTTAGTTGATCCGCTCGGAACAGACCGCGTTCGTGGGGGCTCGAATTGATCACCCGGAAATGACCCTTTGGCGCCTTGTTCATTGATGACCTGGGCCGCTAGCGTGCCTTGACGATGTAGTTGACCTCCTGTTAGCAACCTGGCGCCGGACAGCCCGCACTAGGACCAGGGGGGTCCTGGTTTGCAAGGGAGGCAATAAGTTGATCCGACGCCCAGGGTCTTCGATTCTCGTTGTGCTCGCTGCACTCTCTATTTTCAGGCCCGCACACTCGGCGCTTGCCGAAGAAGCATCAAATGACGAGTTCACTAGTGCCGTCGCCATTTCCGGCAGAAGCGGTTCGGTGAATGGGACAAACGTCGACTTCACCGGAGAACCAGACGAACCGGACAACGCTGGCGTCTCCTCGCCAATCCAGTCAGCCTGGTATGTATGGACGGCACCTTCGACTGCAGCCGTGGTGTTCCAGACCTGCGCAACAGAGGGTCTGGACACAACACTCGCTGTCTACCGCGGCGCCGCCGTAGATGCACTCTCGTTGATAGCCGAGGACGACGACGGATGCGAGGGAACGACCCAGAGTCGTCTGCGATTCGT
>JALYGK010000062.1 GCA_030777105.1 Actinomycetota bacterium
CGCGACCGACTTCGACCGGGAGGGCGAGGCCATCGCGTGGCACGTCGCCGAGGCCATCGGCGCCGACCCGCGCGCGGCCAACAGAGTGACGTTCACCGAGATCACAAAGGACGCCGTTCAGCAAGCGTTCAGGGAGCCGCGTCGCATCGACTTCGACCTGGTGAACGCGCAGCAAACGCGGCGAATCCTGGACCGGATCGTCGGATATGAGCTCTCGCCGCTCCTGTCGAAGCGCCTTCGTCGGGCGCTTTCGGCGGGCCGAGTGCAATCGGTTGCGCTCCGATTGATCGTGGACCGCGAGCGAGAGATTCGAGCGTTCGTCCCGGTCGAGTACTGGAGCATCGACGCTCGACTGTCACCCCTCGAGAACGAGGCGGCGTTTCTGGCGCGACTCTTCCAGATCGGTGACGACAAGGTCGCCGCCTCGCCCGACAAGAAGGGACTGGTTCTTCGGACCGAAGACGAAGCTGAACAGCACGCCGCGCGGCTTCGCGAGGCCGACTACAGGGTTCTGGAGGTGCGGCAGCGTGAGGTCAAGCGAACGCCCGCCGCCCCCTTCACCACCTCCACGCTTCAGCAGGAGGCGGCGCGCAAGCTGGGGTTCTCGGCCCGAAAGACCATGCAGGTCGCCCAGCGCCTCTACGAGGGAATCAACATCCCGGGCGAGGGTCAGGTCGGGCTCATCACCTATATGAGGACCGACTCCGTGAACATCGCCGAGCAGGCGCTGAACGAGCTGGCCGACGTCGTCCGGCGACAGTTCGGACCGGAGTACGCGCTCAGCACGCCACGGCGATACAAGAAGAAGCAGCGCGGCGCCCAGGAAGCGCACGAGGCGATTCGCCCGACCAGCGCAAGCCGCCTGCCCGACCAGCTGGAAGACGTCCTGGACCCAAACCAGGCGCGGTTGTACCGGCTGATCTGGCAGCGGACGGTCGCGTCGCAGATGGCCGAGGCGCGATTCGACCAGGTGTCGGTGGACATCGAGGCGCGGCCGCAGGACGGCGACCTCCGGTACATGCTTCGAGCCACCGGCCAGACGCTCAAGTTCGACGGCTTTCGCCGGGTGTACTTCGAAGGGCGGGACGACACCGCTGACGAGGACGCCGAGGCCACGCTTCCGCCGCTGAGCGCCGAGCAGGTCCTCCGTCTCCTCGACGTCCTGCCCGAGCAGCACTTCACGCAGCCGCCCCCGCGATACACGGAAGCGAGCCTGGTGAAGGCGCTGGAGGAGTACGGGATCGGCCGGCCTTCCACGTACGCGCCGACCATCTCGACGCTTCGCGACCGGCGATACGTCCGGCTCGAAGACAAGCGGTTCTATCCGGAGGACATCGGCGAGGTGGTCGTCGACACCTTGGTCGAACACTTCCCGGAGATCGTCGACATCGGGTTCACCGCGAAGATGGAAGAGGAGCTCGACGACGTCGCCGAGGGAAACGCAGAGTGGGTCGAGGTTCTCGATAAGTTCTACAGCGACTTCAAGCCGCGCGTGGAGAAGGGGGCCAAGGACATCCAGCCCCCCGAGGAAGAGCTGGACGAGCTATGCCCGAAGTGCCAGGAGGAAGGCCGCGGCGAATCGAAGCTGGTCGTCAAGCTGGGCCGGTTCGGACGCTTCATCGGCTGCCGGAACTATCCGGAGTGCACCTACACGAGAGAGATGTCCGGCCAGACCCGTCCCGAGCCGGAGCTGCTGGAGGAGGCCTGCCCCGAGTGTGGCCGGCCACTGATGAGCAGGGTGGGCCGGTACGGTCCGTTCATTGGCTGCAGCGGCTATCCCGAGTGCAAGTACATCAAGAAGGAAGTCAAGACCACCGGGATCACGTGCCCGGAGTGCAAGCAGGGCGAGCTCATCGAACGCCGCGGGCGGTACGGCCCGTTCTATTCATGCAGCCGGTACCCGGAGTGCAAGTTCAGCGTGAACCAGACTCCGGTCGCCGAGCCGTGTCCCGCCTGCCAGGGACTGGTGGTCACGGCCCGAGGCGGCGCCACGCGCTGTACTAATTGCGGACGAGCGTGGAGCGCCGACGGTGAAGAGCTGGATGAAGAGGCCGCGAAGGCCCTGGCTCCGAAGAGCCGGGGACGCCGGACGGCCGGTGGGAATGGGGCCAGGACTGGGCGACGCCGCGCCGCTGCAAGAAACGCCTGACGGGAGGGGCCAGTGGCCGGGGTAGCGGAGGAGATCGCTGCCCTTCGGGGAACCAGGCCAGCCAGCCTCAAAGACCTCCTGACGCAAGGCTCTTTCTCGAGGCTGTGGCGGGCGATGCTCGTGTCCTCGCTCGGCGACTGGGTCGGTTTCGTCGCCGTGGCCGCTTTGGTGGCCAGGCTGGGAGGCCAACGCCTCGGTGGTCTTGCCGTCTCCGGTGTGATGCTCGCCCGTCTCCTCCCGTCCGTGTTGTTCGGGCCGTTCGCCGGAGTCGTGGCGGACCGGTTCGACCGTCGCAGGGTCATGGTCGCGGCAGACATCGGCCGCGGTGCGCTCTACGCGTCGATGCCGTTCATGCCGGGGCTCGCGGCCATCCTCTTCCTCTCGTTCCTGATCGAGTGCCTGTCGCTCCTGTGGACCCCGGCCAAGGACGCCAGCGTTCCGAACCTCGTCCCCCGGAGGCAGCTTTCCAACGCGAACTCCGTTGGACTCATGACGACGTATGGAACGCTGCCTCTGGGCGGGGCCATTTTCACCGCCCTTACGGGACTCTCCGCGAGCATCGGGACCCGAATCCCGTACTTCGACCTCCATCCCGAATTCCTCGCCCTGTGGCTGAACGCCCTCACCTTCCTGTTCTCCGCCAGGATGGTTTGGGGACTGGACCTGCGGCACGAGCTCCTCGCTCGGTCGGGTTCACCGTCCGTGCCGAAGCTCTCCCTGGGGGTGCTGATCCAGGACGTCCGCGATGGCTACCGGTTCCTTCGTGAGCACCCGCTCGTCCGCGCCATGACGGTGGGGATCGTGATGGCGTTCGCCGGTGTTGGCGCGGTCATCTCGCTCGGACCAATCTTCGCCCGCTACTCGCTCAACGCCGGTTCGGCAGGGTTCGGGTTCCTGGTCATCGCGTTCGGCTTCGGGATGGGAATCGGGATCGCGTCCATGAACTTCTTCGTCCGCTTCGTCGAGAGGGACCAGCTGTTTTACGGGGCGATGCTCTCCGCGGCGGCGTCCCTGTTCGTGACGGCCTCGATGCCAGGGATCGGTTGGGCCGCCTTCTTCGCCATACCCGTGGGGATGGGTGTCGGCCTTACGTGGGTAACCGGTTACACCATGTTGCAAGAAAACGTCACCGACGAATTTCGAGGACGAACCTTTGCCACGCTGACCATCGCTGCCCGAATGACGCTGTTCTTGGCGCTGGTCGTCTTCCCCGCATTTGCCGTCGTCATCGGGGACCATACGGTCAGGTTCGCGGGGCAGCTCTTCGATCTCTCCGGAGCGAGGATCACCTTGTACGTCGGAGGGCTCACCGTCATCCTCGCCGCAGTCGTGTCCATGCGAGGAATGAAGAAGAGCCGGATTGCCCGGCTGCGCCCTCTCAGGCTCATCCCCCGGGTCCGCAAGCTGGAGCGCTCCGGAATCTTCATCGTGTTCGAAGGGGTGGAGGGCGCCGGGAAGGGCACCCAGATCGAAATGGCGCGGGACTATCTCAGGTCGAAGGGTCGCAACGTCGTGTTGACCAGGGAGCCGGGGGGAACCGGGTTCGGCGACCGGCTCCGCGAGGCGGTCCTCGACGCGGCCACCGGGAAGATCGATCCGCGCGCGGAGGCGCTGGTCTTCGCGGCGTCCCGAGCGCATCTCGTCTCCTCCGTCATTCGCCCCGCTCTCGCTGAGGGGAAGGTCGTCCTTTGCGACCGGTTCGTCGACTCCTCCATCGCGTACCAGGGCGTGGCCCGCGGGCTGGGGGAACAGGACGTCCTCACGCTCAACGCCTGGGCGACGCAGGGACTGTTCCCCGACGTGGTCATCCTTCTCCACCTGGATCCGGAGGAGTCGCTCGCCCGCGCCCCTGGCCGAAACGATCGGTTCGAAGCTGAAAACCTCGCCTTCCACACCAAGGTCTCGGAGGCCTATCTCAAGATCGCCGAGGAGCACCCCGAGCGGTTTCAGGTGATCGACGCCGCCGGCTCGCCGGAGGAAGTCCACAAGCGAGTCCGAGAGGCGCTCGACAGGATCTTCGAGCCAAACGAGCCGTGACTGAAGGAACGACCATGGCGAGTGCAGCGCAGGCCGATCGGGTGCCGCCGGTGATTCGCGATGTGCCGGGGCAGGAGTCGGCGGTGACGTTCCTGGCGCCGGCGGCGGCCAGGCCGCTTCATGCCTACTTGTTTGTGGGACCGGAAGGGTCGGGCAAGCGGATCGGCATGCGCGCGCTGACCGCCGCACTGCTGTGCTCCCGAGGAGGTTGCGGTGAGTGCCGCGACTGCCGCCTCGCCATGGGCGAACGCCACCCCAACATGCTGGTCCTCGAGCCGGGGGGTCCGGACATCTTGGTCGGCAAGGACGGCTCGGACCCGAACACGGCGCGGTGGTTCGTCTCGCGGGCCTACCTCACCCCTCCTGAGCCTGGCCGAAAGGTGATGGTGGTGGTCCAGGCCGATCGGCTCCGGATCGAGGCCGCGGACGTGCTCCTGAAGGTTCTGGAGGATCCGCCGCGCGACACCGTGTTCATCCTGCTCTCGGCTCGTCCGGACGACCTCCCCGAGACCATCCGATCTCGGTGCCAGGAAATTTCGTTTCCGCCGCTGCCCGAGGATTTCGTGGTGGGCGTCCTGGTTCGCGAGGGCGTCGACGCCACGCGCGCCAAGCTCGCCGCGCGTTTGGCCGGAGGAAACGTGGGACGGGCGCGGCGACTGGCCCGGGACGATCGAGAGCTGGCGTTCCGGGACGCCGCACTGGCAGCGGCACGGCAGGGACGGCAAGGACGAGGCTCGGCGCTTCGGAGCGCCGAGGAGCTCCTCGCCGCGGCGAAGGCGTTTCGCGCCTCGCTCGGGGATGAGCTTCAGGCCGAGCTGGAACCGTTCGTCGACGAACGGGGACGGCCGCAGGAGCCGTTCCGTGCGGTGGTACGGAGGTTGACGGACCAGCACGAGCGAAGGCTTCGACGGGCCGAACGAGAGTTCCTGGATCTCGCGCTGATGTCGCTCACTGCTTACTTCCGCGACGTCGCGGCCGTGGGGTCTGGAGCGGACCCGGACGTCCTGATCAACATCGACCTGCCGGTCGCGGACGACGCTCCGTCGTGGAACGCCGCAGCGGCCGCGATCGCGATGGGAGCCGTGGAGGAGGCCCGCGCCGACCTCGCCGACGAGACGAATCTCAACGCGCGGTTGGTGCTGGAGCGGCTGTTCCTTCGGCTCGCCGACGGCGCGTACGTTTCATCCGACGCCAGCCGGTAGAAAGGACTAGTGGCACGCGGTGCTGCCTGAGTCGGTGAAGGTCTTGCCGGCCTCGGGGATGAACCGCCACGAGTAGCTGGACGGCTGAAGCTTCAGCATCAGCACTCCGTACGTCGTGTTGTTTCGCACCTCGCTGTTCGCCTTGATCGTGCCGAACGCGTAGAGGCTCTTTCCACCGGTTCCGACCACGAATTGACGGATCCCGTTGGGGTCGGCTCCTCCGGTCGTGTTCTGGAGGCCGAACCGCTCGTAGG
>JALYGK010000063.1 GCA_030777105.1 Actinomycetota bacterium
CTGAAGGAGTACGCCGCTTCCGGTCGTGTTTGCGGCATTCCGCTCCCGCAGGGACTCGGCGAGGCCTTCGAACTGCCCGAGCCGATTTTCACTCCTGCCACGAAGGCGGCCACGGGGCATGACGAGAACGTCCCGTTCGAGGTGCTCACCGACGCCCTCGGCGATGCGCTCGCCCACAAGCTGCGCGAGCTGACACTCACCCTCTACCGATTCGGACGCGAACTCGCCCTCGACCGCGGCATCATTCTCGCTGACACGAAGTTCGAGTTCGGGCTCATCGGCGGCGACCTTGTTCTCGTCGACGAGATGCTCACACCCGACTCGTCGCGGTACTGGCCCGTCGAGGACTACGCCCCCGGACGCCCGCAGCCCTCCTTCGACAAGCAGTTCGTGCGCGACTTTGCGGCATCCACGGGGTGGGAGAAGACGCCGCCCGCACCGCACCTCCCGGACGAGATCGTGTGGCAGACCCGGTCCCGCTACGTCGAGGCATACGAGCGGCTGACCGGCCGCTCCTTCGAGGAATGGGTCGCCCGCTTCTGAGCGTTCGCCGCCCATCGAGTGGGGTGGAGAAGACTCGGATTCTCCAGCGGTGGAGCGCTTGAGAACAGGCCCACCTGCTCGGGTAGCCATCCCGTGGCGAACGTGATCAGGGACTCGAACGAAGAGTCACCTGCCTTTCCGCTTGCCTTTCCGCCTGTCGTAACTTATCTTTCAGCGCGCTGAAACCATGGGTGATGGGGGGACCGAAAGAGATGTGTCGAAAGTGACGAGGCAGGAGCGAGAAGCTTTGAAGGCGCTCTACCGGCGCACGAGAGATGGGACCGAAGCCCGCACAGGTGACCTCGCCGAGGCTCTCGAGGTGAGCCCCGCCGCCGTCACCGCGCTGTTCAAGCGCTTCGCCGCCGCCGGGTTGGTTCACCACGAGCCCTACCGCGGCGTATCGCTGACGGCGGCCGGACAGCAAGCAGCGATCTCTGCGATCCGCCGCCATCGCATCGTCGAGCGGTTCCTGGCCGACATGCTGGGCTACCCATGGAACGAGGCCGACCGCCTGGCTGCCTCGTTCGAACACGAACTGCCGCAGGAGGTCGAAGACCGGCTCTTCGTGGCCCTCGACCGGCCCGAGACCTGCCCGCACGGTTTCCCGATACCTGAGCCCGAGGTAGAGGAGATCCCGGCCCTGCCGCCGCTCTACGACCTCGAGCCGGGCGACCGGGCGGTCATCGCCGTGCCTGGATCAACCGACGCAGACGTCGTGACCTTCCTCGAGACGCTCGGGCTGCACCCGGGCGTCATCGTCGAGGTACGGGAGAAGCACCCCTTCGACGGGCCCATCGTCCTCCATGTCGGCGACCACGATCGAACCCTCGGTGAGAAGGTCGCCCGACAGATCTACGTCATGAGGGACGTGACGCACCCAGATCCCGCCCTGCCGAACCTGGCCCGCCCGCCCGGGCCTCCGGCCCCGCCCCCGTCACCCGGAAGGGAGTCCCACTCGTGACTGGCTTGCTCGCCTCCGAAGGCGGCTACCAGGTCTTCACCCTCGGCGCCGCCGAATGGGCCTGGCTCGCTTTCTCCGCCGCGACGGCGGTCCTCGCCGTCGCCGTCGGATTGTTCCTCATGCGTGGCGTCCTCGCCGCAGATGCCGGAACCGCGAGGATGGCCGAGATCGCTCTCGCCATTCAGGAAGGGGCCCTCGCCTACCTGAAGCGCCAGTTCAAGACGATCCTCGTGATCCTGGTTCCGCTCGCGGTCATCGTGTTCTTCACGTCGACCGCGGTGCTGACACCAGACGAGACCGTGGCGCTGACCTTCCAAGAGTCCGGGACATTCCGCACGCTGGCGTTCCTGCTCGGGGCATTGATGTCGGGCCTGACGGGCTTCATCGGCATGAGCCTCGCCGTACGGGGCAACGTCCGGACCGCCGCGGCAGCGCGATCCGGTTCGCTGCCCGCGGCGCTCAAGGTTGCCTTCCGCACGGGCGGAATCGCCGGCATGTTCACGGTCGGCCTCGGCCTGCTCGGCGCGAGCCTCATCATCATGGTCTTCCAGAACACCTCGTCCGCAATCCTCATCGGATTCGGTTTCGGCGGGTCGCTGCTCGCGCTCTTCCTGCGGGTGGGCGGAGGCATCTTCACGAAGGCAGCCGATGTCGGAGCGGACCTCGTCGGCAAGGTCGAAGCCGGCATCCCCGAGGACGACCCGCGCAACCCAGCCACCATCGCCGACAACGTGGGCGACAACGTGGGCGACTGCGCCGGCATGGCCGCTGACCTGTTCGAGTCCTACGAGGTCACGCTGGTGGCCTCGATCATCCTGGGCGTGGCCGCCTTCAACTCCATCGGGGAGAACCCGGCCCTGGGCCTCATCTTCCCGGTAATCGCCCGGGCCATCGGCGTCCTGGCGTCCATCGTGGGCGTGTACGCCGTGCGGGCCACGGACAAGGACAAGACGGCCATGGCGCCCATCAACCGCGGGTTCCTCACCGCCGGGATCCTCACCGTGATCGGTACCTTCGCCGTGGCCCAGTTCTACGTGGGCAACCTGCGGGTGGCGTGGGCCGTCGTCGTGGGCCTGGTGCTGGCCCAGGTCGTCAGCCGCCTCACCGAGTACTTCACCTCGACCGAGACGGCACCCGTCAGGGAGATCGCCGAGTCGGCCCGCACCGGCCCGGCCACCACGGTGCTGTCGGGCATCTCGTCGGGGCTGGAGTCGTCGGTGTGGGCCATCGTCGCCATCGCCGCCGCCCTCGG
>JALYGK010000064.1 GCA_030777105.1 Actinomycetota bacterium
ATTGATGACTGCGTCGAAACCCTCCTTGTGCTCACTCGGGCGACCCTCCCGCACGGGCCGGTTCGGCTTCCGGACCTAGGCTCGGCACCCTCTTCGGCCAGCCGTTGTTCGGTTTCTTCCAGGATGCGTTGCTGGCTGATCGATACGCCGACGCTGGTGCCGTTCATCCGGACACGCGAGCGGACGCTCTCCCCCAATGAAATCGTGATGGCGGCGGCAGCAATCCGCGGACGAGCTCAGGTGGCGACCGCTTTGACTATGAGTAGCCAGAGCCAAAACGAGAGGCCAAACGGCGGTAGAGCGCCGGCCAGGAGCCGCGGAGCCGGGCGGGAAGCACCATCCACCCAGGGACGAAGATCTCCGGGGCGTCGCGTTCGAGGGCCCGAACAATCGCCGACGCCACCCGCTCGGGTTTGATCATCTTCGGGAACGAACGCGTATAGCGACGGCCGGCACGAGCGAAGAAGGGCGTGTCGACCACCCCTGGTGAGACGACCGTCACTCCCACCCCCGTTCCTGCCAACTCGTATCGCAGGCTGTCGCTGAACGCGATGAGCGCCGCCTTCGTGGCCGTATAGACGGCCTCGTGCCCCACACCCACGTGGCCGGCGATGGAGCTCACGTTCACCACTCGACCGACGCCGCGATCGATCATCTCCGGGAGCAGCGTCCGGGTGAGGCGAACGGCCGCAGTGAGATTCACTCGAATCAGCTCCTCGATGTCGTGAGGAGTCATTTGGCCAAACGATCCGGCCCAGCCCAGACCGGCGTTGTTCACCAGGATGTCCACCGGCCTCGCCCACGTCGAAACCCGTTCGACGGCATCGGAATCACGAAGGTCGGCGCTCAGCGCCTCGGCGCCCGTTGAGGACGAAAGCCGCTCCAGCGCGTCGTCGTCGCGACCGGTCGCCTTCACCTGGACCTCCCTCCGAGCGAGCGCGACGGCCAGGGCGTGACCGATCCCGCTCGAAGCTCCGGTGACCAGGGCAACGCGACCGGCGAGCTCCATCGGTCAGAGGTTGTCACCGGAGCGCCGCTCAGCCAACCTTCGGGCGTGCTTCCGCAGCGTGAAACGAAAATGCCGGTCCGATCGGTCGTCGTCGACTTCGATGGGACGATCTGCCCACAGGACGTCTCTGAGGAAATCCTCGAGGCCTTCGCCCCACGGGACTGGTGGGAGATCGATCTCCAGTTCCAACGCGGAGAGATTGGGTCCAGAGAATGCTTGGTTCGTCAGGCGGACCTGCTCCGGGGACGCGAGCCGGACATGCTCGCCTTCGTGCTGGACCGGTTCACGGTTGACTCGACGTTCCCGCCCTTCGTGTCGTGGGCCCGCGAAGAGCCCCTTGAGCTTGCCGTGGCCAGCGACGGCCTCGGTTTCTACATCGAACCGATGCTCCAAGCTGCAGGAGTCCGCGGCGTGCCGGTCCTGACCAACGCGTTCTCGTTGCGAGACGGGCGCCTGGATCTCGCGTTTCCGCATTCCCACCCGTTCTGCGAGGGGTGCGGCACGTGCAAGATGCGCATCGTGCGAGCGCATCGACACCGCACCGGTACGGTCGCGTTCGTGGGTGAAGGCCACTCCGACCGGTACGGCGCCCTGTACGCCGACCTGGTCTTCGCGAACAAGCATCTCGCCGCAATCTGCCGGCAGGCGGGCGTGCCGTTCGTGGAGTGGCGCACCTTCGACGATGTCAGGGCCGGTCTGGAGGCAGCAGGGGATCTGCCGGGCCCGGCGAACCCGGCCGTTTGTCCCGGCTGGACCATCCCCGTACGCTCCACGGTCTCACTCCCCCCAAAAAAGCCCTTCCGAAGCCCGGCGGCGTCGTGAGACCATCGAGGCCACATGACCGCACGTGACGTCGCGCGTGGAACTAAGGAGGACTTGCTTCTCCGCGAGAAGCAACACCTCGAACCGCTGCTCCAGATCAGTCCGTCGGCGATCGTCGTTACGGACCTCGAGTCCAAGGTCGTCGCGTGGAATCCGGCCGCCGAGGCACTCTTTGGCTACTCGCGCGACGAGGCTGTGGGCCGAAATCTCGATGACCTGGTTGCGACCACCGAAGAGCTTCACGAAGCGGCCGTCGCCTTCAGCGAGCGAGCCGTGCAGCAAGACCGCGTCCAGAGCATCACGCGCCGAACCCGCAAGGACGGGACGCTGGTAGACGTACAGTTGGTCGCTGCACCGCTCATGGCGGACGGCCAAGCAGTAGGCACCTTCGGCATCTACCACGACATCACCGAGCTTCAGAGACAACGGCGTCAGTACGAAGCGCTCGTCGAGGTCAGCCCCGAGGCGATCGTGACCGCCGACAAGGAGAACCTCGTTACGTCCTGGAACCCGGGAGCGGAGCGACTCTTTGGCTACACCGCTGATGAAGCCATTGGTCGCGATCTCGACGACTTGGTGGCGCAGCGTAAAGACCTTCACGCCGAAGCGCGGCGCCTGAGCGAAGACAAGCCATCGCTCGCGCATTTGGTCACGCAGAGGACCAGGAAGGACGGTTCGCTCGTCGACGTCGATATCGTGGCCGCCCCTGTCATCTTCGGTGACGAGGTAGTCACTCAGCACATCATTTATCACGACATCACCGACATCCAGCGGCAGAAGCGCTTCTACGAGGCGCTCGTCGACCTCAGCCCCGCCGCGATCGTCGCCATCGATCCCGACGACAACGTGACGCTCTGGAACCCAGCTGCCGAGCGGCTGTTCGGATACACCGCAGGGGAGGCGACCGGTCGCAACGTCGACGAGCTGGTTGCAAACCACGTGGAGATCAGGGAGGAGGCGGAGCGCCTCTCGCGAACAGTCGAGGGAGACCAAATCCGCAGGATCACGCGACGAACGCGCAAGGACGGCTCACTCGTCGACGTCGAGCTGCTCGGAGCGCCGGTCACAGTCGGCGGGAAGCTGGTCGGTCGGTATGCGATCTACCTCGACATCAGCGAGCTTCAATCCCAGAAGCGATATTTCGAGTCGCTGCTCGAGGTTAGCCCCACAGCACTCATCGTCACGGACCTCGAGATCAACGTCACGTCATGGAACCCCGCGGCAGAACAGCTGTTCGGCTACACGGCGGAGGAAGCCGTGGGACGAAACCTCGATGACCTGGTGGCCGCACGGCATGATCTCCGAGAAGAGGCGGAGCAGTACAGCGAAGCTGCCCGCGGAGAACGCGTTGAGGCGATCGCTCGACGTACTCGCAAGGACGGATCGTTAGTGGACGTGCAGATGTTCTCCGCGCCAGTGGTCGTCGACGGTCGGCTCCACGGCTTTGTCGTCGCGTACCACGACATAACCGAGATCCTGCGCGAGAAGCGCTACGCGGAGTCGGTTGTGGAGCTCAGTCCGACGGCGATCGTGACCGTCGACGAGGATTTCCATGTCACCTCGTGGAATCCGGCGGCTGAACGACTCTTCGGCTACACCTCAGTGGAGGCCACTGGACGGTTCATCGACGACCTCGTCGCGAATTCGCCTGAGGTGGGAGACGAGGCGGCCAGCCAGAACGAGGTCGGACGGGCGGGAACGGGCGGGCGATGGATCAGCCGCAGAACTCGGAAAGACCGCTCGTTCGTGGATGTCGAGATCATCGCCGCTCCGGTCTTCGTCTCAGGCGAACGCGTCGGCCATGTCGTGATCTACCACGACATCAGCGAGATCCAGCGACAGAAGCGGTACTACGAGACGCTCATTGAGGTGAGCCCCATTGCCGTCGTTTTGATCGCCAACGACGGGACCATCACGTCGTGGAGCCCGGCAGCAGAACGGCTGTTCGGCTATAGGCCGGAGGAAGCCATCGGCAGGAACATCGACGACGTGGTGGCGAACAGTCCCGACGTTCGAAAGGAGGCCGAAGCGTACCTTGCCCAGGCCCAAGGCGGGATGGAGCTCCACGAGGTTACCCGGCGGACGAGGAAGGACGGCTCGCTCGTCGACGTGGAGCTTCTGGCGTCGCCCGTGTTCATCGGAGGCGAACGAGTCGGTTTCTATACGCTGTACCACGACATCACCGAGCTTCAGCAGGCGCGGCGCGATGCGGAGGCCGCTGCTCGGGCGAAGAGCGCCTTCTTGGCGACCATGAGCCACGAAATTCGAACCCCGCTCAACGCCGTGATCGGTATGACCGGCCTGCTCCTGGACACGAAGCTTGCTCCGGAGCAACAGCGGTTCGCCGAGATCATTCGCAACAGCGGCGACGCGTTGCTGTCGGTCATCAACGAGATCCTGGACTTCTCGAAGATCGAAGCAGGCCGGCTGGATCTGGAAGACCAGCCGTTCGACCTCAGTCACTGCGTGGAGTCGGTCCTCGAGCTGGTCGCCACCGCCGCGTCCGAGAAGGGACTCGACCTCGCCTATTCGTTCGATCCCGACGTTCCGCTGGCCATTCGCGGGGACGAGACCCGGCTGCGGCAGATCCTCCTGAACCTGGTGAACAACGCGGTGAAGTTCACGGAGAAGGGTGAGGTGGTCCTGACGGTCGCGGCCACGCCGCAGGGAAGCGGCAACGGAGCGGGCGGAGCGTACGAGCTCCACTTCGCGGTCCGCGACACCGGGATCGGAATTCCGCAGGACCGAATGGACCGGCTGTTCGAGTCGTTCAGCCAGGTCGACGCCTCGACGACCAGGAGATACGGCGGCACGGGCCTCGGGTTGGCGATCAGCAAGCGCCTGGTCGAGCTGATGGACGGAACGATGTGGGTCGAAAGCGAGCTGGGCGAAGGTTCGACGTTCCACTTCACGATCAAGGCCGAGGGAGCAGCGGCGCCACCGCCGACCCACCGAAGGCGAACACCCGAGCTCCAGGGCAAACGCGTGCTGATCGTCGACGACAATGCCACCAACCGGCAGATCCTCCGGCGCCAGACCGAGTCATGGGGAATGCTGGCCCGGGAAACCGAGTCGCCGCGCGAGGCGCTGGAGTGGGTGACCCGAGGTGACCCGTTCGACATCGCCATCCTGGACATGCAGATGCCGGATATGGATGGGTTGACGTTGGCGAAAGAGGTCAGAAAGCACCGAGAAGCCAACGCGCTGCCCCTGGTGATGCTGACCTCCATCGGCCGGCATGCCGAACCCGGCATGGAGGAGTTCGCGGTCAACCTGACTAAACCGATCAAGCCATCCAAGCTCTTCAACGCGCTCATGGACGTGTTCGGCCAGCAGCCGATGCCTGCCGCGCGAGACGTTCCGGTGGGGCCGGCGCGACGACCTGTGCCCGGTGGCCTTCGCGTGCTGGTCGCCGAGGACAACGCCGTGAACCAGCAGCTCGCGGTTCTGCTCCTCCAGAAGCTGGGATATCGAGCGGATCTTGCCGGTGACGGCACCGAAGCGCTGGAGGCCCTGGAGCGGCAGCCATACGACGTCGTTCTGATGGACGTCCAGATGCCGGAGATGGACGGGATGGAAGCGACCCGACGAATCCACCAACGGTGGTCCGCTGATGAACGGCCCTACATCATCGCCGTCACCGCGAATGCCATGGAAGGTGACCGAGAAGCTTGCCTTGCTGCCGGAATGGACGACTACATCAGCAAGCCGATTCGGGACGAGGAGCTGGCGGCCGCGCTGAGCCGCTCCGCGACGACGCGGTCGGCGCGCGCTGACGTGAAACCCATACTCGACGCCGACGCGCTCGACCGGCTCCGCCAAGCCGTTGGGAGTGACGAGGCTGCGACTCAGTTGGCCAGAACGTTCCTCGACGACACCGACCGAATCCTCGCGGCGCTGCGCGCCGATATCACGTCCGGGCGCGCCGACGAGACCCGTCGCCAGGCGCACTCGCTCAAATCGACGGCCGCGGCCTTCGGGGCCATCGAGCTCTCGGAGCTGTGCCGCGAGCTCGAATCGGTAGCAGCGGCCGGCAGTCTTGACGGCGCCAAAGACATCCTGGCACGGATCCAGGATGAGTTCGCCCGCGTTCGGCCGGCCATCATGGAAACCCTGGCATGACCGATCGGTCGGCATCGATCCTTGTCGTTGAGGACAACAAGGTCCACCAGCAGACGCTCGTCCAGATGCTGACCAGAGAAGGACACATCGTGACGACCGCGGAGAACGGGCGACAAGCGCTCGACCTCATCGAGTCCGAACGGTTCGACGTGGTCCTTCTGGACATCCTCATGCCCGAGGTCGACGGGTACGAAGTCCTGGAGCAGCTGAAGGAAGACCCGAAGCTTCGGCACATGCCGGTCATCATGACCACGGCGGTGGACGACATCGCGAGCGCCGTGCGGTGCATCGAGATGGGAGCGGAGGACTTCCTTACGAAGCCGTTCGACGTCACCGTACTCAGAGCTCGAATCAACGCGGGCCTCACCAAGAAGCACCTTCACGACCTCCAACAGCAGCACGTCGAGGAAATGGGGCACCTGAACAAACGGCTCGAAGCGCGAATCGAAGAGCAGATGGCCGAACTGGTTCGGACCGGCGAGCTCAAGCGGTTCCTGCCACGACAGGTGGCCGAGGGCCTGGTGGCCGGAGAACTCGAAACCGACGGATTCGAGCGACGTAAGGTCACGATTCTCTTTTCTGACATGGTCGGGTTCACCGACCTGTCCGACAGCCTCGACCCGGAGGAGCTGTCCGAGGTTCTGGACGAGTACCTCCGCGAGATGAGCTCGGTGCTCGTCAAGTACGGCGGAACGCTCGACAACTACATCGGCGACGGGATCATGGCGATCTTCGGTGCCCCCGAACGGGCCGACGAACAGGACCAGGCCTGGTCGGCGGTGCAGGCCGCCGTGGCCATGCGGGACCACGCCCGGGAGATGGCGGCGCGCATCCGGGCCAGGGGCGTTCCAGCGGACCTCCAGATCCGCGTTGGCATCAACGCCGGCCACTGCACCGTTGGGGTGTTCGGCAGCGACTTCCTAAGGGCGTACAAGGTGGTCGGCTTTGCGGTGAACATGGCGGCGCGTCTCCAGACGGAGGCGACGCCCGGAAGCATCCTCTGTGGATACCGGACCTACGCGTTGGTCCGCGACCGGGTGCGTGCCGTGGAGCGAGAGCCCCTGAAGCTGAAGGGAGCTGCTCGGCCAGTCGAGGCGTGGGAGATCCTGGACCTCCAGCCGGAACCCTCAGACAGTCGCTAGCTGACCATCTCCCCTGGCCCGGCCGTCTCCCTTGATGTTTCCGAGCCAGCTCTCGTACAGCGACGCGTAGATGCCGCCCATTCGTACCAGCTCCTGGTGAGTACCGCGCTCCACGATTCCGCCCTGATGGAACACCAGGACGTGTTCCGCCGACTCCGCCGTCGACATTCGGTGGGCGATGGTCACCGTCGTGCGGCCGGCCGACAGCCGCGCCAGCGCCTCCGCCAGCGCTCGTTCGGTTTCGGGATCTACCGCGCTGGTTGCCTCGTCCAGGATGAGGAGCCCGGGATTCGCGATCTGGGCGCGGGCGAGCGCCACGAGCTGACGCTCGCCGACCGAGAGATTCTCTCCTCGCTCCCCAACCCGGGTGTTGAGTCCATCGGGCACCGTGCGGACCCACTCGCCGAGCCCGAGCGCGTCGAACGCGGCCTCCACGTCTTCGTCCGTGGCGCTCTCCATGCCGTACCTGACGTTTTCCGCGATCGTGGTGTCGAACAGGAAGCCATCCTGGGGAACGAGCCGAATCGCGCGCCGGCGTGATTCCGGATCGACCTCGCGAAGATCGACATCACCGATTTCGATCCGCCCCTCGGTGGGGTCGGCCAGCCGACACAGCAGCTTGGCGAACGTGGTCTTGCCGTGGCCGGTCTCCCCGACCACGGCCACGTGCGCGCCGGCGGGAATGTCGACGTCGATGCCGCGAAGGACAGGGCCGCCGCCGTCTCGGTACGCGAACGACAGACGCTCCGCTCGAATGGAGAGGGCACCCGTCGGAAGCGGCACTCCGGGCGTGGGCTCGACCAGCTCGACCGGAATGTCGAGGAGGCCGAGGACCTTCCGCCACCCGGCAATCGCCGTCTGCGTGTTATCGAAGGTCTCGGACAACTCGCCGAGCGGCTGGACGAACATGCTGACCAGGAACACGAACGCCACCAGGCGACCCAGCGAGAGGTCCCACTCCGGCCCGAACCACGCCCCCACCGCGACGGCGGCGGCGATGGCGGCGGCTCCGAAAACGTCGGCCATCGGAAAGATCGACGCCATGTACTTGTTCGCGTGCATCTCCGCCTTGTACCTGCGGCGGATGGCTCGCTTCAGGCGGCCGTTCGTCCGTGCCTCCAGGCCGTACGCCCGCACCACGGCCGCACCCATGATGCTCTCGGAAACCTCGGAGAGCGTTTCGCCCACACGCGTTCGGACCATGTCGTACGCGGCGAGCATTCGCCGCTGCATCACGCGAAGAAGCAGTGAGAGCGGCGCCACGACGAGCAAGACGATCAGCGCCAGCTGCCAGGAGTAGACGAACATCGCGGCGGCCGCGCCGGCCATCAGCGCCAGAGCGGTGACCCATGTGAGCGCGCCCCACTCCAGAAACATCCCGAGCGTGTCGATGTCGGCGGTCACCCGGCTGACGAAGGCACCACGCTTCTCGGATGTCTGGGCGGCGATCGAAAGCCGGTGAATGTGGGCGAACGCCTTGACGCGAAGTGCGGCAAGGGCCGACTCGCTGGCTCGGACCATCCGGCGATACGTGGTGCGTGCGGCGAAGTAGACGGCGACCACCGCTCCGGCGGCGACGGCACAAGCGGCGTAGACGAACCGGGGGCGGAACCCTTCCGGCCCCGCCAGACCACGGTCCAAGACCTGCTGGACCAAGATCGGGATCAGCACACGGCCGGCGGTCATGGCAAGCGCCAGCGCCAGCGTGAACCCGATGCCCGCCCGAAGGATCGGCGTCTCGCGGAGGCCGCGGCGGAGGAGCTTCAGCGCGCCCTCGATGTGCTGCGTCGGCACGACGTCGTCCCGGTCGGGGTCGTTCAACGTGAGGCCGATGCTCACGCCGCCCCCCGCTCGTACGCGCTGACCATCGCCAGGTACGCCGGATGCGACAGGAGTTGTTGATGCGTTCCCTGCGACACGATCCTCCCCCGGTCCAGGAACAGGACGCGGTCGGCCAGCGAGATGGTGGAAACGCGATACGCCACCACCACCAGCGTCATGTCCAGCTCGTCTCGAAGTCCAGCGAGAATGGCGGCCTCGACGGTCGGATCCACCGCCGACGTGGCGTCGTCCAGGATGAGCAGTCGAGGCCTTCGGACCAGCGCCCGCGCCAGCGCCACGCGCTGCCGTTGACCGCCGGAGAGCGTCACTCCGCGCTCGCCGAGCACGGTGTCGTACCCCGCCGGCAGCTCACGGATAAAGTCGTGCGCCTGGGCCAGCCGAGCCGCCCGCTCGATGTCCTCGTGCGGCAGATCGAGCTCCAGGGCGATGTTCTCCCGAACAGTGGAGGCGAACAGGAAGCTCTCCTGGAACACGATCGCGGCCGCGGCTCGAAGCGTGGCCGGATCGACGTCTCGCAGGTCCACGCCGCCGAGGTGGATCGAACCCCTCTCGGGGTCGGCCAGACGAACCAACAGCTGGGCGAGCGTGCTCTTCCCCGATCCGGTCGGCCCGACCAACGCGACCGACTCGTTCGGCTGAATGTCGAACGAGACGTCCTCCAGCACGCGGTTCACGCCGTAGGCGAAGGACACGGAGCGCGCCGACACGGAGAGCGGCCCTTCCGGGAGAGACAGACCCTTCGTGTGCTGTGGAAGCGTGATGGGTTCGCGGAACACCTCTTCGAGCCGCTCGCGGCCGACCACGGCGCGCGGCACCTCGGAGAGGAGGAAGCCGATGAGCCGCATGGGGAACGCCAACAGCTCGAACAAGCTGACGAACTGCACGAGCGTCCCGACCGTGATGGCGTCGGTCGAGACCCGCCACGCCCCAACAGCAATCAGGATGATGATTCCGATGGCCGGGATTGCCTCGAACGTCGGCTCGAAGGCCGCTCGAAGGCGGCCCATCCGGATCCGCTCGTTCCTCAGCGCACTTGCCTTCTCCGCGAGACGCGCTACTTCCGCCTCCTCCCGGCCGAGCGTCTTCACCATCAGCGCCCCGTCCACGCTTTCGTGGACCACGGACGAGACTTCGCCGATTCGCTGCTGGGCCTTTGAAGCCGGGTCCTCGACGCGCCGGGAGTAGTACCGGTTCAGGAACGCGAGCCCGGGGAGAACGGTGATCCCGATCAGGGCGAGGAACGGGTCCGTCAACACGAGGGCGACGGTCGCGAAGACGATGAGCAGGATCACCGCCAGGGACCAGGGCAGCGGATGGATGACCTCGATGGCGGCCATCACATCGGCTTCGGCGTGGGCGATCAGCTCGCCGGCGGGCTTCGACCGGTGGTAGGCCAAGGGGAGCTGCTGATACCGGTCGACGACTCCGTTCGTCAGCGTCATACGCATCCGGGCGCCGGTCATCCCGGCGAAATAGCGCCGCATGATCACGCCGGCCGCCCTGATGACGCCGACCGCCATGATCGCGACCACGCCCCACATGATGGTGCTCGGACGGACCCCCTCCCGGAACGCCGGCACCAGCACGTGGTCGGTGATGCGGCCGAGGACGATGGTGCTCGCCACCGTCATTCCGGCGTAGATCGTCGCGCCCGTCACCGAGACGGCGAACGGCACAGGGTGGGTGGCGATGTACGACGCGATGATGCGAAGACCGCGCCAAACGACACTGCGTTGTTCGCTCATTCAGGTCTCCAGAAAAGCCCGCGTTGGCGGAGGGACGGGGATTTGAACCCCGGAGACGGTTACCCGCCTACACGCTCTCCAGGCGTGCCCCTTCGTCCGCTCGGGCATCCCTCCGAACGATCGATTGTACGAGACCGCACCAGGGCCGAAGCTTCACCGGTGGCGCGGTTCCGGTTCGCCAAAGCGTGGAACAAATGACCAAACGCCGAAACTCCCGAAGGAGGCTCCCATCATGGTCGAAATCGGCTACGCGCTGTCCAGTGAAGAGCACTCCCCCACGGATCTCGTCGGCTTTGCGCGGCGAGCGGAGCAATCGGGGTTCTCGTTCTTGTTCATCTCCGACCACTACCACCCCTGGATCGACCGCCAGGGCCACAGCCCCTTTGTGTGGTCGGTGATCGGCGGAATCTCCCAGGCCACGGAGCGGATTCCCCTCTCCACGGGGGTGACCTGCCCCACCATGCGGATCCACCCGGCGATCATCGCCCAGGCGGCCGCCACCGCCGCGTGCATGATGCCCGGCCGGTTCCTCCTCGGCCTCGGTACCGGCGAAAACCTCAACGAGCACATCCTGGGGATGGGATGGCCGGAGCCCGAGATGCGCCGCGAGATGCTGGAAGAGGCAATCGAGGTCATTCGGCTGCTGTGGGAAGGGGGATCGAAGAGCCACTACGGCGACTATTACGCCGTGGAGAACGCCCGGATCTACGACCTTCCCGAGGAGCCGCCTCCGATCCTGGTCGCCGCGTCCGGGGAGAAAGCCACCGAGGCAGCTGGAAACGTCGCCGACGGGTACATCGGTACCTCACCGGACAAGGAGCTCATCCAGACGTTCGAGAAGGCCGGAGGCGCCGGAAAGCCGAAGTACGGCATGCTCCACGTCTGCTGGGCGGAAGATGAAGCGGCGGCGCGACGAACGGCGCACGAATGGTGGCCGAACACGTCGGTCAAGGGCGAGCTGGGCCAGGAGCTCCCGCTGCCGAGGCACTTCGAACAGGCAGCCCAGATGGTGAGTGAGGACGACGTCGCCCAGTCGGTGATCTGCGGGTCCGATCCGCAGCCCCACATCGACGCCATCCAGGAATACGTCCAGGCCGGCTACGACCACGTCTACCTCCACCAGGTAGGGCCCGACCAAGAGGGGTTCTTCCGGTTCTACCAGCAGGAGGTCCTTCCGAAAGTTCAGTAGCGGGACCTGCTGTTTCGTCTCCGGAACCGTCGGGTACGTCGCATATACGGGTGGAAACGCGTCCAAAGGAGGTTCCTATGGCGACGACCACCAAGACCAGCAAGCGAAGATTGGCCACCGCCGCCGCCCTCGGCGCCGCAGCTACGTATTTCTTCGATCCCGACCGGGGACGAACCCGGCGCATCAGGGCGAAGGATCAGACGCTGGCCACGTTCAGACGCATCGGGCGCCGGACTGAACGGCTGCGGCGCGCGACCGAAGCCGAGACCTACGGTCTGTGGCAGAAGGCCACACACCGGACGCCGGCCGATCCAGAGCCGGACGACGCCACGCTCGCTCATAAGGTCGAGAGCGAGATCTTCGGAGACCCGAACATCCCGAAGGGCAAGATCAACGTCAACGCCGAAGACGGCGTGGTCGTCCTTCGCGGTGAGCTCGACCATCCTGAGGACATCAACTCGCTGGAAGCACGGGTCCAAAAGATCCCCGGCGTCGTGGACGTGCGGAACCTGCTCCATCTCCCCGGCACGCCCGCGCAGAACAAGGAAGCTGCCCGGCAGAGCAGCGCGACGGCGCGCGGCGCCTGAACCGACCATCGACGACTGAGGACGACGAATGAGGCGACTCTTCGTCGTCCTCGTCGTTTTGGGGCTGCTCCTGGTCGGCGCCGACTTCGGTCTGCGGTTCCTCGGCGAATACTGGGTGTCACGGCAGCTCCAGTCGGGGCTGGAGATGTCCACCCGCCCCGACGTATCCCTGGAGGGCTTTCCGTTCATCCCTCACCTCATCTCCGGTGAGTTCGACGAGGCGCGGCTCCGGTCCGGCCCCACGGAGCTGAGGGGGATCGAGCTCGAAGCGGTGCAGCTCGAGCTTCGGCAGGTCCGCTTTTCCTCCCGGCAGCTGGTGGTGGGAGGTCAGGCGATCATTCGAGCGGAGGAAGGGGATGGCCGGATAACGTTGACCGGCCGGGCCGTCACCGAAGCCCTGAACCGCGCCAACATCCCGCTTCGGGTCCGATTCGTGGACGGCCAGGTGGGGGTCGGCAGCCCGCAGCTCGGACTGGAAGCGCGAGCTGAGCTTTCGACCAGCGAAGGGAGGTTGGTTCTCACGCCGGCCGGCTTTCCCAGAATCTTCTCGTTTCCGCTTCCGGAGATCGCTCCCAGCGTCGACTACACCACAGCTGAGGTTCGAGGCTCGGAAGCGAGGGTCGCGTTCCGGGTCGACAACCCCACGTTTGAAGTTTCGACTTAGAATCCGCCTGGGACGGTCACGGAGCGACGTGAAAGACGAGTCATTCTTTCCGCTGCTGAGACTGGTGGAAGAGGGATTCAACGGCGGGCGGATCGAGCTGCTCGACGAGTTCATCCACCCCAACGTCGTTGAGCACTCCAGCAACCCTCTCATGGGCACCGGACTCGAGGCCATGAAGCGCCGAATGGTCGCGGTCCGGGAGGCATTCCCCGACGCGCATCTCGATATCGAGGACATCACCGCATCGGCGGACAAGGTGTGGTGGCGCTGGCGATTGACGGCGACGCACCAGCGAGAGTTCCTGGGGGTCCCGCCCACCGGCAGAAAGATCGAAACCACCGGCGCCAGCATCGAACGAATCGCGGACGGAAAGATCGTGGAGCACTGGAGCTTTTCCGACCGTCTGGCGATGTGGGATCAGCTGGGGGTAGACATTCCGGCCGCGGCCAGGCCCTGAGCCGCGGCTCCCTTAACGGGTCTACGCCAGGTCGCGTCCCACTCGCTCCACCCACAGAGCGTTGATCCGCGACCAGACGGACCAGATCTCCGCGAGCTGCTCCTTCGACAGGCGCTTACGCCAACGCTCGGGCAGCTGGCTTGCGACCCGAAAGACCTTGAATCCTTCGCCGGGACGATTCCGCTCCCGCAGGAACTGTTCGGTCTTGGGAGTCCACTCCAGGCCGACGTCTTCATAGAGACGTTTGAAGGTCTTCGGCGGGTCAGCGGCGAGATCCTCGTGAGAAACGACGACCCAGTCGGGGTGCTCGTCGATTCCGGCGTGGAGCGCGGACAGGAATAGCCCGACTTCCCACGCGATCCGCTGGAGGCGAGAAGCATCCGCGTCAAGCTCGGGGAGGTTCCACCTGGCCGCGAAGCGCTCCCGGATGGTGGGGTTGGTGTCGAGCGCGCAACCGCCGCCCATGAGCTCGATCCAGCTCGCCATCATGTTCAGTGGGTGACGAAGGACGATCACCGTCTGCGGTTGGAACCGGGCGTTGATCCACTCGAGCGTGAGCGGGGCGTACACCGACTTCACCACGACCCGCTCGGGCGCGTTGCCCCGGTGGCGACGACCGCCGATGGGCTTCGGC
>JALYGK010000065.1 GCA_030777105.1 Actinomycetota bacterium
GAGCACGCTTCCCACGCCCATAGCCGCCGCGAGCGTGCCGAAGCCGCTCGCCCCGCGTCCGAATATGTTGGCTGCGAAGATCGGAAGCAGGGCAGTGACCGGTGACGCGAAGAACGACATCACCGCGATCACGACGATCATCGCCCGGATGCGGCGGTGCCCCCAGGTATAGGCAAAGCCCCCCATCAAGAGATCTCGCACCGTTCGGCGTTGTGGTGGCGTTCGGGATCCACCCCGAATCAGGGCCAGAGCCGCCAGGACGGCCGCGAACGAGATGGCATTGATACCGAAGATGAGACCAGCACCGACCACGCCGAGCAGTACGCCTCCGATGGCCGGACCGATGACGCGCGCCACGCTGAACTGCGCCGAATTGAGCGCGATCGCGTTCACCATGGACTCGGGTGGAACCAGCGATGGCATGTACGCCTGCCACGTCGTGCCGTTGAACGTGAAGCCGGTCCCGAGCCCGAACGTCAGCGCCATCACCCAGAACAGGGACGCATGTTCGGTCGCGACGAGGATCGCCAGCACTCCGGCATTCGCGATCATGAAGAGCTGCGCGTACCCCAGCAGCTTTTTGCGATTGAACTGGTCGGTGTAGACGCCGGCGATGGGGGACAGCACGGTCGGAAGGAAGTAGGCGAACGTGGCGAACGACACCCAAAACGCGGACCTCGTGAGGAGGAACACGTACCACGAGAGAGCGGTCATGTGCATCCACGTGCCGATGTTCGAAACGACGGCACCCGTCCACAGCAAGCGATAGTCCCTGTACCGCAGGGAGTCGAACGCTCCCATCACATCAGGCCGAGCTTTTCCCTCGCTGCGACCACCGCGACGGCGACGGCATCGTCGAGGCTCAGGCGCGATGTGTTCAGAACGCAGTCGTAGAGCGCGGGATCACGAATGTCGACGCCATAGAACCGCCGGACATATCCGGCGCGGTCGGCGTCTACGCGTTCACACCTCGCGATGGCTTCCCGCTCATCGACGTCCTGGGACTCCATGATCCGACGAGCCCGATCTGGGATCTCACCGACCAAAGAGATGTGGCACGCAGCGGGATGATCCTTGAGCACGGCCTGCCCCCCGCGACCGAGGATCACGTACTCGCCTGCTTCCGCCAGTGAGGTGATCACCGCCGCCGTGGCGCGGGCCAGCGACCGGTCGTCCGCGGAAGGCGGCGGAACGAACACCGGAGGACCGCCCCCAATCCCGGCTCCCGCCAGCGCCATCCCGACCTCCTCGACGAGCGCCGGCGCCCGTTCGTCACGGGCCTTTGCGGCCTCCGGGTCCCATCCGATCCGTCTGGCCGCTTCTTCCACGATCTCCCGGCCGACCAACCGGAACCGAAGGGCCTCGGCCACCGAACGAGCGACCCGAAAGCCCCCGGCGCCGTATTGCCGCGAGACGGTGACGACCGCCACCGCTACGTCCGGGGCAGAAGCTGCAGGAGCGGAGACCCGCTGACGATCACGCCGTCGCCGGTGCGGCGCCGGAGGCGACGGTGTTCGCGAAATCGAGGACGCCCCGGAAGATGGTTTCGGCGTCGTAGTCCAGCGTGGCGACGTGATAGGAGTTGGTGAGCATGATTTGCTCCGTGTCGGCGCTCCCTGCTTTGCGAAGAACGTAGCGGGAAGACGACGCCTTGGCGACGTGATCCTCGGTGGATGTGAACACGCGAAGCGGAGCGCGAATCGACGGCAGCTCCTTCCTTACCATGCCGTAGAACCGCCTGAGGTGGTCGAGCGCCGCGACCGGGATCCGTTCGTACGGGAGCTCGTTCTGACCCGGCTTCTTGATGTCGTTCCCGACGCCCTTCACCGTTCGGGTGAAGCGCCGGGCCACCGGGACGAGGGCGAGCTTCGGCCGGATCAGGTCACAGTTGATGACCACGACGCCCTTGACCTGGTCCGGATGCTTGGCCGCCAGGTGCAGCACCATGGCGCCCCCAAACGACAGGCCCACGGCCACGACCGTGGAGCAGCGCGATGCGATGTCCGAGAGCGCGTTCTCTGACTCCCGTTCCCAGTCCTCCAGCGTGGTCTGCTCCAGGTCCTCCCACTTCGTCCCGTGTCCGGGCAGCCGCGGTCCGACCACGGAGATCCCCCGTTCGTTCAACCACTGCCCCATCGGCCGCATGGAGGCCGGACACCCGCTGAACCCGTGCTGGAGCAGCGCTCCCACTGGGCCCGCGTCGAAGCGGAACGGAAGACAGCCGGGACGGGGGCGCGTCTCGGCCATTCAGAAGGCGATGTGTCGCCGGGTGTTCACCCGCGGCGAGAGTGTGTCTGGAACAGCTGCAACAACAGGAACAACGCGAACACGCCGGCGGCGCCGACCAGCACCACCAGGATGGCGATGAAGGTCCATTCGAGCACTCCGAACCCGATCACCTGGGCGTTTCCCTCCTGTAAGGCTGGGAACTAGTCTATAGACAGAGGTAACCGGCCGGCCTCTGCTGCGGTCCTTGAGCGGGAGGAAAGCATGTTCTGGTGGGTGATGAAGTTCGTATTGCTCGGCCCCCTCCTGCGCGTGCTCTATCGTCCCAAGGCCGACGGCCTGGAGAACATTCCGGACGACGGTCCGGCCATCATCGCGGCGAATCACCAATCGTTCCTGGACGACCTTTTGCTCCCCTTGGTCGTCCCGAAACGAAAGGTGGTGTTCCTCGCCAAGGCCGAGTACTTCGACAAGTGGTACCTCAGGTGGTTCTTCAGGGCGGCCAACGTCATTCCGGTTCGCCGTGAGAGCAAATCCGCGGCGGAAGACGCGCTCCGCGCGGGTGTGCGAGCTCTGCGCGAAGGCAAGCTGGTCGGGATCTTCCCCGAGGGGACGAGGTCGCCCGATGGACGGCTCTACCGTGGGAAGACCGGCGTCGCCCGCATGGCGCTCGAGGCACGGGTCCCCGTGATCCCGGCTGCCCTGATCGGGACCTATGAGCTCATGCCGTACGACCGCAAGATTCCGAAGGCCGGACGGACCGCGGTGCGGTTCGGGAAACCGCTTCGGTTCGATCGGCATTTCGACACGCCCGCCGATCGTTTCGTCCTTCGGTCGGTCACCGACGAGATCATGTACGAGATCATGCTGTTGTCGGGCCAGGAGTACGTCGACGAGTACGCGTCCAAGGTGAAGGAACAGATCACCGAGCAGGCCCGAGGGGAAGAGGCGGCCAAAGAAGCCGAACCCACCCCGGTCCAGCCTTCGGAACGAGCCGGGACCCCGCGCTAACCGCTTATCCAGCCGAGGGAACGCTCCACTGCCCGCCGCCAGTGGCCGTAGTGGTGGTCGGCGCGGTCGGTGTCCCGCGGTTCGAAGGTTCGGTCTTCATGCCACAACGCCGCGATCTCGTCCAGGCCGTTCCATACACCCTCCGCCAGGCCGGCGAGATAGGCGGCGCCGAGGGCCGTCGTTTCCTGGTTCGCCGGGCGGCGGACCGGCACGCCGAGGAGATCAGCCTGGAACTGAAGAAGAACGTCCATGACGCTGGCGCCACCGTCGACCCGAAGCTCGGTGAACGGAGCGTCGCTCTCCTCGCGCATTGCTTCGACCACGTCCCTGGTTTGATACGCCATGGCCTCGACGGCGGCCCGTACAAGGTGCGCCCCCGTCGTTCCGCGGGTGATGCCAACGATCGTGCCGCGCGCGTAGGCATCCCACCACGGAGCGCCGAGTCCGGTGAGCCCCGGGACGAAGTAGACGCCACCCGTGTCCGGGACGGATTCGGCGACCGGCCCCGTTTGGTCCGAACGCTCGATGATGTGAACCCCATCTCGAAGCCACTGGATCGCCGCCCCCGTTACGAAGATGGATCCCTCCAGGGCGTACGCTGGCGCGTCTCCCAGCCCGCACGCCATCGTGCCGATGACGCGGCTGCTCGCTCGAGGCGGCCGGACGCCGGTGTGCATGAGGACGAACGACCCGGTTCCATACGTGTTCTTGGCCGCGCCCGGCTCGAAGCACGCCTGTCCGAACAACGCGGCCTGCTGATCGCCCGCCATGCCCGATACCGGTGCCTGGACGCCGAGGAACGCATCCGGGTCGGTTGTTCCGAACCGGCCCGACGAGGGTCCAACGGAAGGAAGGAGGGCCGGGGGAATGTCCAACCGTTCCAGGATCTCCTGATCCCAATCGAGCTTGTGGATGTCGAAGAGCAGGGAGCGGGAAGCGTTGGTCCATTCGGTTCCATGAACCGTTCCTCCCGTGAGTCGGGCCAGCAGGTACGAGTCGACCGTCCCGTAGGCGAGTGAACCCGTGGACGCCTCCTTGCGTGCATCCGCAACGTTTTCCAACAACCACGCCACCTTCGTGCCGGAGAAGTATGGGTCGATAACCAGACCGGTTCGGTCGCGAATGCGCTCGGTCCACCCTTCGTCGCGGAGCGTGTCGCAGAGCGGCGCTGTCCGTCGGTCCTGCCACACGATGGCAGGATAGATCGGTCTAAACGATTCTCGCTCCCAGATGACCGTGGTCTCGCGCTGGTTGGTGATCCCGACCGCCGTCACCGCAGAGGGCTCGGTTCCGGTTGCGGTCAGCACTTCTTCGGAGGATGCGAGCGTCGCGGTCCACCAATCGTCTGGGTCGTGTTCGACCCAACCGGGCCGCGGAAAGCTCTGTGGAAACTCGCGGTACGCCGCGCCGAGAACGGCACCGTTCTCGTCCACCACGAGCGACTTGACGCCCGTCGTGCCGGCATCGATGGAAAGGATCCGCGCCACGGCGCGCATGCTATCGCAGGGCGTTTTGGCACTCCGGCTTACGCCGGAACGAGGATCTCCGCAGTCACGTAGCCGACGCCCGAAGAGAGCATCCCCAGGTATTCGGCGACCCCTTGCGAGAGGTCGATGACACGCGGGCCGACGTATGGACCCCGGTCGTTTACGAGGACGACCGCGCAGCGACCTCCGTACTGCACGCGAAGGAACGTTCCGAGCGGCAGCGTCTTGTGCGCCGCGGTGAAGAGCCGTGGGTCGAAGACCGCCCCGCTCGCGGTGTGGTTCCCAGCGAGCTCCCAACCGTAGTACGACGCCTGCCCTGCGAGCCGCTGTCCCGTCTGCCGCAACCCACTTGGAATGGCGCACGTCCGGCCTCCCGTCGCGCCGAGAAGCGAGAGCAGCCCCGACTGGTTCGCACCGGTTGCCACGGCTACGAGCGCGGAGAGGCTGTTGGCCGCATCGCTGGTCAGCTCCTCGAAGGCCTGCTGCTGTTCGAGGAGGCCGCTCTCGGCGAGCCCAGACTGAACGGCGATGGCCTGCGCGCGGTCGAGTCCGGCGAAGATTCGAGATGCCAGCGTTCGAAGGCGGCGTGCGGACGCTTGCAGCTCGGTTTGCCGGGTGCGGAGCAGGCTGGCGGTCTGCGTCGCCGCGGACCGCAGATACGTCACTCGCTCGATCGTTTGGTTCTGAACCTCCAGTGCGCGGTTCGTGATCTGACTGATCGCGGCGAGGTCGTTCGTGCTTTCCGCTCCCAGGATGAGCTCCAGGGCCGTTCCGGCTCCTCCCTGGTACACGCGAACCGCTTCGGTCTCCAGCGCGTCCTGCGCCTGCACGAGCTTGACGCTCAGGTCGTCACGGCGCTGAGCCGTGAGCTTCAGATCCGTGGCCGCCTGGTCCAGCCCTTCCTGGATTCGCCGGTATTCATCGGTCATTTCGCTGAGCCGCGACAGGACGTCGTCAATGGACGCCTCCGCCTGGCCCCGGGTCGTCTGGAAGAGCGGCGGGTCAGACGAGAGTGGGGAGGTGGCCCGCGCCGAAAAGACCGGTGTCGCCGTCAGGGCGAGCGCCAGCAGCAGTGCGGATTTCGTTCGCATGGAGCTCCCTGGCTGTTGGGATCGACGCCAGTTGCTCCATCGGTACTCCCTGCACTCGCCTTGAGGTACAGTCGCGGCCGACGGCCATGAGCCAGCGCAATGTCACGCTCGGCATTCTGTGCGGGGGAGGTCCGGCTCCTGGCATCAATTCCGTTATCTCAGCAGCGACGATTGAAGCCGTCAATTCCGGCTGGGACGTCGTGGGCATTCTCGACGGGTTTCAGCACCTCATCGAAGGCTCGACTACGCACGTTCAACCTCTGGGCATCGCCGACGTGTCACGAATCCACGTGACGGGCGGTTCGGTTCTCTTCACCTCCAGGGCCAACCCCACGGTGCGTGATGCAGGCGCAGTAGATCCCGAATGGCGAATGACGAACACGCTGAAGGCGTTGGAGGGACTCGGCGTCAACGCGCTGGTCACCATTGGGGGCGACGACACCGCGTTCTCCGCATCGAAAGTGGCAGAGGCGGCGGGCGGGTGGCTCAAGGTGGCGCACGTCCCGAAGACCATCGACAATGACCTCCCGCTCCCCGGTGGGACGCCGACCTTCGGCTTCGAGACGGCGCGCGCCGTGGGCGTCGAGCTGGTGAACAATCTGATGACCGACGCAATCACGACCAGGCGATGGTTCTTCGTCCTGGCGATGGGGCGATCGGCGGGGCACCTCGCGGTCGGCATCGGAAAGGCCGCGGGGGCGACGCTCACGGTCATCGCCGAAGAGTTCTCCAAGGAAGCTCCGATCCGACTGGATCACCTGGTGGATCTGGTCGAGACGTCGATCCTGAAGCGGATCGCGCACGGCCGGCCGTTCGGCGTGGCGATCTTCTCCGAGGGGATCGCGCTGCGGCTTTCGGAGGAGGAGCTGTCGGCGGCCATGCCGAACATCGAACGCGACGAGCACGGGCATATCCGCCTGGGCGAGCTCGTGCTGGACAGCGTCCTGGCCGACATGGTGAGGGCCCGGTTCAAGGCGCGCGGGCAGAAGATCACCATCACCCCGAAGAACATCGGGTACGAGCTCCGGTGCGCGCCGCCGATTCCCTTCGATATCGGCTACACCCGCGACCTCGGGTACGGAGCCATCGACTACCTTCGCGGTCTCATGGAATCAGGCCGGCCGGAGCATGGGGCGATGATCACCATCCAGGAGGATCACATGGTCCCGCTGCCGTTCGGGTCGTTCACCGATCCTCAGACCGGACGGCCGAGAACGCGTGAGGTGAACATCGGCAGCGGGACGTACCGTGTGGCGACCGAATACATGCTGCGTCTGGAGCAAGGGGATCTGGATGATCCCGAGAGGCTCAAGCCGATCGCGGCGGCGGCGAACATGAGCCCTGAGGCCTTTCACGATCGCTACGGGTATCTCGTCACGGCGTACGGACCGGCGTAATGCCGCCGATCGACCTTCGCTCGGACACTGTCACCCGGCCGACTGCCGCCATGCGCGCAGCGATGGCGCAGGCGGAGGTCGGGGACGACTGGTACGGCGACGACCCCACGGTCAACCGGTTGCAGGAGCGCTGTGCCGAGATCACCGGCAAGGAAGCCGCGCTCTACGTGGCTACGGGAACCATGGCCAACGAGATCGCGCTGCACGTCTTCGTCCGGTCGGGACACTTCGTGGTATGCGAGGCGACGTCGCACGTCTCCACGGTCGAAGCGCACTCCGCGGCGGTGCTTTCCGGAATTGCCTATCGACCCATCGGCGCTCCCCGAGCGCAGCTCACCGCCGACATGGTTGCGCAGGCCCTCATGCCCGATCCGTTCGACGTCCGGGTGGTGGACCTCGTCTCACTGGAGAACACGCACCAGGTCGGTGGCGGAACCGTGATGCCGGTGGATGAGCTTCGAGCGATCCGCAAGGTCGGGGACGAAGCGGGCGTCCCCCTGTACCTCGACGGCGCGCGGATCTTCAACGCCAGCGTGGCCAGCGGGACCCCGGTGGGGGAGTACGCCGCAGAAGTCGACGCCATGATGCTGTCGCTGTCGAAGGGCCTCGGGGCCCCCATCGGTTCGGTCCTCTGTGGCCCACGCGAATTCATCGATGAAGGCAGGCGGGTGAAGATCCTGTTTGGAGGGGCGTGGCGGCAGGCAGGCGTGGTCGCCGCGGCGGGTCTGGTCGCGCTTGAGGAAGGCCCGGTCCGCTTGGAGGAGGACCATGCCAACGCCCGCCGGCTCGCGGAGGGCATCGCCGAGGCGACTCCCGAAGCCGTCGATCCGCACGGTGTCCAGACGAACATCGTGTTCGTGGAGGTTGGGCCGCTCCGTCTGTCGCCGCTCGAGGCGATGAACCGCCTTCGCGAGGAAGGCGTCCTGGCGAACGTGGTGGGAGGAGGGGTTCGGTTCGTCACCCATCGAGATGTGCCGGCGGACGATATCGAGAAGGCGATCGCGGCGTGGCGCACCGTGGCTGGTCTCCGGGAAGGACGGTAGGGGTGGTGGCCCGAAGATACCCGGAGGAGGTCGCGGCCCGAATCCCGCCCGGACAGCGCCTGGTCAAGGGATGGCCGGTCCTTCACTACGGCGCGATCCCGAGGTTCGACGAGGCGGCGTGGGACTTGAGGGTCTTCGGGCTCGTCGAAAACGAATACACGCTGACCTACTCGGAGCTGCAGTCGCTCGGACCGGCCAGGGTCGCCGCCGACATGCATTGCGTCACTGGGTGGACCACGCTCGACAACGAATGGGAGGGCGTGCCGTTTCGCGTGGTCGCCGAGCGGGCAAGGCCCAAGCCGGAAGCCGCGTGGGTCGTGACCCATTGCGAGCAGGGATACACATCGAACCTCTCGCTGGAGGCGATGCTCGACGACGATGTCCTGCTGGCGTGGGGGAACCGTGGCGAGCCGCTCACGCCGGAACACGGATTCCCGCTCCGACTGGTCGTTCCGAAACGGTACGCGTGGAAGAGCGCGAAGTGGATCCGCGCTCTCGAGCTCACCGCCGAAAACCGGCGGGGGTTCTGGGAACTCCGCGGATATCACACCCACGCCGACCCGTGGCGCGAGGAGCGGTATTCGTACCAGGAGAGCCGCGAAGCCGAGACCGAACCGTAGCCCGAGGAGAGGAACGTGGCCGAAGAGCGATCGCAAGAGCAGGATGATGAGGGGGAGCGAAGGAGGCGCCCCAGCGTGAACCAGGCAAATGGGGTCGGGGCGCTGGTGATCATCGGGGCCGTCGCGGGGCTGATGACGGCCTACTTCCTATTCGGCGTGGCCCAGGTCTCGGGGGTGATCTTCGCCCTCCTGGCGATGCTCCTGGTGGTGTTCAGCGTGGCGCAGATCGTTGCCGGCGTTCGAGTGCTTCGACGCACCGGCTGGCGGCTCGCCATGTGGCTGCTTCTGGCCTCCGGTGTCGTCCTGCTGTTCGCGCTGTTAAAGGAGCCTGTTTCGGCGGTCCTCGCGCTGGCGCTCGACGCGTTCGCCTTCCTGGCGCTTCGACAGTACGCCGGCGACTTCGAACCGGCCGAGGAGGAATGAACACCGTCTCGGTTTGACCTCGGCCGAGCCTTCTCGGGTAGACTCCGCCCGCCAGCGACCCTAAGGAAGGAGCCGACACATGGCCGACGTTCCACCACCGCCCGCCGTACCACCGCCTCCATCGGGCGACCCGGCACTCCCGCCGCGAGGCGCCGGCGAGATCATCGGGACGGCCCTGGACCTCTACCGAAGGAACGCTGGTCCGCTCCTCCTGATCGTGGCGCTCGTGGTGATCCCCCTGGCCATCCTCGGGGCTCTCATACAAGCCCTTCTCGAACCGGACCCAGGAGAGACTCGAAGCCTGGTGATTGTCCTTGTCACCATCTTTATCGGCGTGGCGGTCGCGGTCATCACCAACGCGATCTTGCAGGCAGCGGTTCTCCGAGGAGCGGCGAAGGCCACCCTGGGAGATCCGGTCGATGTCAGCGACAGCTATCGATGGGGGTTCCAGAGGCTCGGGAGCGTCCTGCTCATCGCGCTCCTGATCACCTTGGCGCTCATCGCCGCCTTCGTACCCTTCCTGCTGGCCCTTGTGGTACCGGTACTTGCGCTGATCCTCTGGATCGTGCCGTTCGTGGTCTACGTGCTGTTGTCCGTCAGCGTGCCGGCACTGGTCGTCGAGGGCAGGCGGGGAGTGGCCGCTCTCAGCAGGTCATGGAATCTGGTGAAGGCCCACTTCTGGCATGCGGTAGGAGTGATCCTCCTGGTGCTGATCATCAGCGCCGTTGTGAGCTTCATCCTTGGTCTGATCGGCGGAACCAACGAGGTCCTCAGCACGATCATGGGGATCATCGGGCAGATCATCGTTGCGCCATTCACGGCCCTGGTAACGGTCCTCCTCTACTTGAATCTGAGGACCCGCGAAGAGAGCCTCACGATGACCCAACTTCGCGCCGAGGTCGAGCGGAGCTGATCGGCCGAAGCCCCTAACCGATCACACCACGGTGCTGAGGCGGCGGAGCGTCGCGATGTTGCGCGCGTGATCTTCGAGGCGCCCTGGCGTCTCGCAGAGCACCGGACATTGCCGGACGGACGCGTCGGCAAGAATGGCCCTGAAGCCATGTTCCCCGATGCGTCCCTCTCCGATGTGCGTATGACTGTCGCGTCGTCGTCCACGCTCATACATCGAGTCGTTGGCGTGGACGAGCTCCAGGGCGCCGTCCAATCGGAGATCGCGTAGCTCGCCGAAGCACGCCGCCACGCCGTCCCCCGAATCGAGCTCGTAGCCTCGGGCGAAGAGGTGGCACGTATCGACGCAGAGCGCGAGGCGCTGATCGCCGCCAGCCGCGTCAAACAGCTCGCCGGCCTCGGCGAACGTCGACGCGACCGATCCCGCACCGCCAGCCGTCAGTTCGACGAGGAGACGCGTCGCGTCGCATTCCTCGGCGATGGACCGTAGCGAGCCGGCGGCCGCCCGAACCGCCGTCGGCCGGGGAGTGTCCGCGCCGCCGGCTCCGGCGTGAACCACCACGCCTCGTGCTTCGATGTCCTCGGCCAGCGCGACCGTCGCTCGGGCCAGCTCGACAGAGCGACGCCTGAAGTCGCGATTCGGCGAAGCGACGTTGACCATGTACGGGGAGTGGATGAACAGCGGCCCCAGTCCCGCTTTCTGCCATCCTTCGACGAATTGCCGGCGAAGCGAGTCGTCGACCGACGGATGAGCCCACGCTCTCGGATTCGACCCCCAGATCTGCGCGGCGTCGGCACCACATGCCTTGGCCGAATCGATGGCTCCAATCAGCCCGCCTCGCGTCGGGACGTGCGCTCCGATCAGGACCCGGTCAGGCGTAGATCGAGACCTCGTCACCTTCCTGGACGGTCATCCCGGCGTCCGGGCGCTGAAGCTTGACGTCGGTTCCGGGGAATCCGGGCAGCCGGATCACCTTGACGCGAAGCCCAAGTCCCTCGAGTTCCGCCTTCGCCTCGTTCACGGCCATCCCCACGACGTTCGGCATTGGGAACTCTCTCGGACCTCTGGACACGAGGAGCGTGACGGTCGACCCGGGAAGGACCTTCTGGCCGGCTTCCGGCTGCGTTCGGATCACCAGGCCTCGCTCTACCTCGGTCGAGAACTCCTGGGTCTCCTGAACCTCGAACTCGAGTGCTTGAAGGGTGAGCTTGGCCTCGGACGCTGGACGGCCCGCGACCTTCGGGATCTCGATCGGAGCAGGACCCCGGCTGACGGTGATGGTGACGGTCTCGCCACGTTCCAGGAGGACGCCTTCCTCGGTGCTCTGTCGAATCACCCTCCCGGCCGGGACGTTGTCGTCGTACGCCCGCTTCACACCCGGTTCAAAGCCCGCTCGAACGAGCTTTCTCTTGGCTGCAGATTCCCGAGTCCCCTCGACCCCCGGGACTGCGATCCGCTCCGGCCCGACGGACGGAATGAGGACCACCTCGTCGCCCTCCTCGACCCGAACGCCTGACGGCGGCGTGGTGGACACGATGTGCCCGGCCGGAACCGTTCGCGAGAACACCGGTCCGCCGTTGCGCGCGTCGAGTCCGGCGGCTTCGAGTCGTCGTTCGGCCTCCTGCACCGTGAGTCCGCGGACCTCCGGGATCCGGGTGTAGTGGGGAACGAGGTAGGCCCACGCTCCCCACGCCGTCCCGGCGAGGAGCGCCAGCGCGGTCAGAATGCCGGCGAAGAGGAACCAACCACGCCCTCGCCGACGGGGAGGAGGAGGCGCCAGACGCGGAATGGTCACGGTGGTCGCGCGATCGTCGTTCGGGACTTCCGCCGGCGAGGCTTTCGCCGCGACGTGCACGACCGCTGGGGCCCGCGGAATGTTTCGAACCGCTCGCTCGAGCTCGCGACCGAGTGCTCGGGCCGAGGGTGGCCTGGCGTCGCGGTCCTTGGCCGTTGCCCACCGGACGAAGTGGTCCAGGTGAGGCGGGATGCCGGGAGCGACCGAAGATGGCGGGGGGACATCTGTGGCGAGGTGCTTGTAGGCGATGGCCAGCGAGGTCTCGCCGGAGAAAGGCGCGCGCCCGGTCAACATCTCGAACATGACGATGCCGAGGGCGTAGAGATCCGTTCGGGGGTCGGCGGGGCTGCCCTGGATCTGCTCCGGCGCCAGGTATTGCACGGTCCCCGTGACCATCCCGTCGGTCTGGCTGACCGACGAATCCGCGTACGCCCGGGCCAGACCAAAGTCGGCCACCTTCACCCGGCCGTCTCGGGCGATCAGGATGTTCTCGGGCTTGATATCGCGGTGCACGATGCCGTGCTTGTGGGCGTGCTCCAGCGCTCGCAGCACCGGAATGGCTACTTCGAGGACCTGCATTGGCTGAAATCGCCGGACCTCGGTGAGCACCGCGCGAAGGTTCAGGCCGGCGACGTACTCCATCACCATGAAGTACGTGCCGTTCGAGGAGCCCCAGTCGTAGACCCCGACGACGTTCGGGTGGTTCAGGATTCCGGCGGCGCGGGCCTCCTGGCGAAACCGGTCCACGAAGCCATGGTCGCCCGCGAGGTGCGGATGGAGGACCTTGATCGCCACGTCGCGCAGGAGGATCGGGTCGTGGCCGCGGTAGACGACGCCCATGCCGCCGGACGCGACCTTCGTGACGATCTGATACCGGTCTTCAACCGTTGGGGTGATCAGGGGCACGACGGCGTTGCACGCTCCTGCAGTGGTGGATTCCTTCGGATTGTATGGGCGGAAGTCGCGATTTCTGGGAGCCGGAGGCGAGGTTCGCAGCCGCTCGTATAATCGAACTCGGAAGCTACGTCCGGGGAGCTCGGGCAACCGGGCTGAGAGGCCGGCTGAAGGCGCCGGCGACCCGTGGAACCTGATCCGGGTAACACCGGCGAAGGGAGTGAATTGAGATTCCAAACGACGGCAAAGCGGCACCTCGCTCCGGCGCGCTCTTAACCGAAGTCGGCACTGACCCATTGGTCATCGCGGGCCGGACGTTTCGGTCGCGTCTGATCGTCGGGACCGGCAAGTTTGGTTCATACCAGGTGATGCGCGAAGCGATCGGGGCGTCGGCGACGGAGATGGTCACCGTGGCGTTGCGCCGAGTGGACCTCGAGGCCACCGGTGGTCCAGACATCCTGGAGTTCATCGACCGGGACCGCGTCTTGCTGCTCCCGAACACGTCGGGGGCGGTTGATGCCGAGGAGGCGGTTCGGCTGGCCCGCCTGGCCCGGGCCGCCGGGATGCCCGGGTGGGTCAAGCTCGAAGTGACTCCGGAGCCGCGATACCTGCTTCCGGATCCGGTCGAAACGTTGAAAGCGGCGGAAATGCTGGTCCGGGACGGCTTCACGGTGCTTCCGTACATCAACGCCGATCCGGTGCTGGCCAAGCGCCTGGAGGAAGCCGGTTGCGCCACCGTCATGCCGCTCGGGTCCTGGATCGGTTCGAACAAGGGGATGAGGACCCGGGACGCGGTCCAGATCATCGTCGAGCAGGCAACTGTTCCGGTCGTGGTGGACGCCGGGCTGGGCGCCCCCTCCCACGCGGCCGAAGCCATGGAGATGGGCGCCGACGCGGTGCTGGTCAACACCGCCATCGCTGTGGCTGGGGACCCCGTCGGGATGGCACGGGCGTTTCGCGTTGGTGTCGAGGCCGGGCGGCAGGCCTACCGCGCCGGGCTGGGCGCCGCTCGGGAGACCGCGGAGGCCTCGAGCCCGCTCACCGGGTTCCTCGAGCAGCTGCATGGCTCCCAGGCAGATCCGGCGGTGACGCCCCCATGACGAAGACGGCCTCGTTCGGAACGGCCAACGGACGCCGCGACCGTGGCTTCGTGCCGCCCGAGCCGAAGGAGACGTTCGCCGAAGCGTTCCACGCCCTTCCGCTCGGCCAGCTGGTGGAAGAGGCGTGGACTGCGCCCCGGAATCGCGTGGAGCGAGCCTTGGCCACAGCGCCGCTGGAACGAACACTGTCTGACTTCGCGGCGCTTGTTTCGCCGTCCGCGCAGGGGCGGCTCCAGGAGATCGCTCGAGCGTCGCGGAACCTCACGCTTGCCCGGTTCGGACGGACCATGCACATGTACGCGCCGCTGTACTTGTCGAACGAGTGCCTCACCACGTGCGTCTACTGCGGGTTCGCTCGCGAGCTCCCGATAGCGCGGAAGACGCTTCGTCCTGAGGAGACGCTGGAGGAGGCGCGTCACCTGCTCCGCCAGGGTTTCCGGTCGATCCTGCTCCTGACGGGCGAGCATCAGAAAGTCACCGGCGTGGAGTTCCTGGAGGAGCGAATCAGGCTGCTGGCGAAGGAAGTTCCCTCCATCGCCATCGAGGTCCAGGTGTGGAGCGAGGAGGAATACCGGCGGCTCGCCGCGGCGGGATGCGAAGCGGTGGTCATCTACCAGGAGACGTACCATCCCGAGACCTACGCCAAGGTTCACATCGCCGGAAAGAAGCGGCACTACGAATGGCGCCTGCTGGGACCGGAGCGAGCGGCTCGCGCCGGGATGCGACGCGTCGGAATCGGGGCGCTGCTCGGGCTGCACGAGGACTGGCGGTACGAGGCGATCGCGATGGCGGCGCATGCGCGGTTCCTGATGAAGCATTACTGGCGGACCCAGGTGACCGTGAGCGTGCCGCGGCTTCGGCCGTCGGCGGCCGGGTACCAGCCGCAGAACCCGATCGACGACGCGGAGCTCGTGCAGCTGATCTCCGCCTTGCGCCTCACGCTTCCAGACGCCGGCATCGTGATCTCCGCGCGGGAGGCACCGGAACTCCGTGACGGGCTGTTCCAGATCGGCGTGACCCACACCAGCGCCGGATCTCACGCGGAGCCTGGGGGATACACCAAGCCGAAGGAAGCGACGGAGCAGTTCGAGGTCGCGGATCTGCGCTCTCCCGCCGAGGTCGCCGGGCGGTTGCGGGAGCTCGGATACGAACCTGTCTGGGAGGACTGGGGGGACGTGCTTCCCGCAACCGAGTCGATGCTTTCGAAGGGTGACCGCTGACGGCCGAACGGGTTCAGCGCGACCGCGAGGGACTCGCCTCCATCCGGTTAACGGCCAACGGAAAGACCTACGACGAGCCCGCCGGGACGACGGTTGCGGGATTCATTCGGAACCGAGGCCTGGATCCGCAATTCGTGGTCGCGGAGCACAACGGCGAGCCGCTCGAACGAGCCAGGTATGAGGAAGTTGTGCTGCGGGACGGCGACCGGTTGGAGCTGGTTCGCGCGGTCGCCGGCGGATGATGGACCGAAGGGAGCGGCTTTTTCGCTCGCGGCTCTACGTGGTCACCGACGCCCGTGAGGCACGGGGGGACCTGACCGAGTTTCTCGACGAGATCCTGTCGGCCGGCGTTGACATCATCCAGCTCCGCGAGAAGGACGCCGAAGCCGGCGACCTCCTTCGCTGGGGGGAGACGTTCAAGGCGTTGGCCCGGAAGCACGGCTCCCTGTTCGTCCTGAACGATCGTCCGGACGTTGCGGCCGTTCTCGAGGCAGATGGCGTCCATGTCGGCCAGAACGACCTGCCGGTGGAGGCGTCCCGTCGGTTCGTTGGCTCCGACGCGGTCATCGGCCTTTCGACGCATGACGCGCATCAGCTGGAGACGGCGTCTCCGGACGCGGACTATGTGTGCGTCGGGCCGGTATATCAGACGCCGACGAAGGACGGACGCCCCGCCACCGGACCGGACTACGTGACGCACGCGGCGAAACGCGAAACGCGTCCATGGTTCGCGATTGGCGGGATCAACGAGGAGACGCTGCCGGACGTAGTCGAGGCCGGAGCCAGGCGAATAGTCGTCGTTCGGGCCGTGACGGAGGCAGACGATCCGGCAGACGCGGTTCGCCGCCTGCTGAAGGGCCTTCCGGAGCTCTAGGTAGGAGGACCCTGAGCACTCCGGCGAATGCTACGCCGCGTCCATATCCAATTCGTCCAGCCAACGATGACCAAAAGCGCTGCGGCGACAAGCCCTCCTCCCTCCAACAGCCTGAGGCCCATGGCGTCGACGGACCACGAGGCCAAACCGAGGGTGGCAAGTCCAAAGGCCGGCGTGAGCGCCACCGCGTTCATTCGATCGATCCTCGGAAGGAAAGACACGACCCAGGGCCATCCCACCAGCGCAAGCAGGACGAGGACGACCGGGGAGAGCCACACCGGGAGCCACGGGGAGATACGTCCGGCTCCGACTTCCGTCCACTCAGCGCGGAGGCCACGTACAGGTTGCGCTCCAGAGAACCCCGGAAGGACGGCGACCCCGTGCCCGAGGTCGCGACCCCCCAACCCGATGGCTTGGGCATGGCCGCGCGGATCGAGCCCCTGGAATGCCACCGCCAGCGGCCGCCGGTCGAGTGTGCGGCGTACGTGATTCCAGTACGCCGAGGCCAGCCGGTCGTGCTCGAACTGCCCGATCAACGTGGGGCGCCGGGCCACGAAGTCTCGGGGCGTCCCCCAGAACAGGTGAACATCGGTCATCCTGGCCGGCGGAACCGCCGCTCGAAGATAGTTCGTGTAGCGCGTGGTCCGGATTCCGGGGTCGCCCATGAAGTCGTGCACCACGAGAATGATCGGCGTGCCGGAAGGTTGCGCCGCCAAGGCCCTTCCTGCCGTCTGGAACTGGGCCGCGGAATCGCCTGAGACGAGCGGTTGGAGCTTTCCCCAACCCAGGAACGCCACGGCCACCCAGAGCACGCCCACCGCGAGGACCACCGCAGCCGCACGTGTCTTGCCTTCCGCCTGGAGCCGGCCGCTCAGCCGGCGGAGCCCGACCGCGGCAAGGATCGGAAGCGGAAGGCAGAACGCGGCAAGGCGCTGGCCCGGACTTCGTGCGCCGGCGATCAACGCCACGACCGCAACAACGGTGACGGCGCCCCACCCGGCCATCGCGCCCCAGAAGAGTCGCCGCCGGTCCAGTGCCTCCGGCGACTCTGGCGGGGCGGCGTTCGCCCTGACAAACAGCGGTAGTGCGGCCAGTCCACCGACGGTCAGCACGCGGAACCAGGGAAAGAATCGGCGGAGCACTTCGCGATACGACTCGCTCGTCAACGAGGACAGTCCGAGGCGGCGAAGAATCGCGTCGCGAGACGTATCGACGTGCGCCCGTGCCTCCGGGCCGATGGCCGCCACCGCGCCGAGACCGGCCGTTGCTCCGGCGACGAACGCCGTCCCCGTCACAACGGCAGAGGTCGCGAACACAGAGATCCCTTCATGACGGTCACGTTGAACGCTCGGAGCGAGAGCGACCACAGAACCCCCGACGACCGCCGCTCCGACGACCACAAACTGCGGATGGGCCATCGCCGCCGTGCCGAACAGAAGGACCGCCGCACCAACTGACATCCCGCGGTGACGCGTGCCTTCATCGGGCAATCCACCAGTCCGAGGGACGGCCACCAAACAGGCAAGCCCGGCGACGAACAGAACGCCGAAGGCGAGCGTCGAAAAGTAACCGGCCACCAGAAGCGACAGGAAGGTCGCCGTGAACACGGTGGTCAGCACGAACCGGAATGGATCGCGTCCGAGCGACAGGTCCACAAGGGCCGCGACGGCAAAGCCAAGAGATGTTGCGAGCACGGGACCGATGGCCGAGGCGACGGCCGCGACGGAGATTCGAAGGACGTCCGTGATCGCGGCCAACGGAGCGACGACCCCCGGACGAGGCCCCGCCTGAAACGCGCTCAACCCGAGAGCCCCCGCTCGACGCGACCACCACACATACACCGGTGTATCCGAGCCGAGGGCGACCTCGACGCCCTTGATGGGATAGACGACGACGTAGAACAGAATGATCGCGAACGGAAGCAGCGCCGTGAGAACGACGCCACGAGCGCTCAGCCGCTTCTCCGAAGATCCGGGACCGGTGTGCGCGGTTTGCAGAAGCGCGTCAGGCCTCCTGGCGTCTGCTCGAGCGCATCCACTCCGCGGTTCGAGCCAGGCCTTCGTCCAGGCGTATGCGCGGTGACCACCCGAGCGCCTTTCGAGCCGCCTCGTACTCCACGAAGCTCCGCGTGGCGTCGGCGGGACGAGGTGGCTGGCGTTCGACCTCCACCCGCGTGCCGGCAGCGGCGATGACCCGGTCCGCCAGTTCGTTCACCGAGGTTTCCACGCCCGTACCGAGGTGATAGACGCCGCCTTCGCCGGCTCCCAGGGCACGGTCGATGGCGGCGCAGATGTCCTCCACGTAGATGAAGTCTCTGGTCTGCTGGCCGTCGCCGTAGACCACCAGCGGTTGTCCGGCGAGCGCACGGCTCAGGAAGCTCGCGATCACGCTCTTCTTGTGTCCGCAGTGCGGCCCGTACACGTTCGAGAACCGAAGCGAGAGCCCGACCATCCCGAACGCGTCGCCGGCTGCGGTGATCCCTTCGCCGTAGAGCTTCGACGCGCCGTACGGAGACTTGGGGGCCGGGGCCATGTCCTCTCGAAGCGGAGGGCTTGCCGCCGCCAGGACGGCCCCGGATGACGCGAACACGAACCGCGAGACGTTCGCTCTGCGCGCGGCGTCGAACACGGTGAACGTGCCGAGAACGTTTGTCCGGAAATCGAGATCTGGCCGGTCGACCGAATCGGCAACGCCGGGCCGGGCAGCGAGATGGACGACACCGTCGACGCCGTCCATCGCCTGCTGAACAGCCGCTTCATCTTCGATGCTCGCTGCGACCGACGTCGGACGAGAGTCGTGTCCCCACCACGCAGGACGAGCGCCCGCCGAGAGGTCGTCGAGCGCCACCACCTCGTGTCCGCGGTCGAGCAAATAGTCCACCAGGTTCGCTCCGACGAACCCCGCCCCTCCGGTGACCAGTACGCGCACGAGGAGCGATCCTACGCCTGGTGAAGGACCTCAACGGTCCGCCGCGCCGTCTCTTCCCAGCTGAACGTCTCCACGCGGGCTCGTCCTCGTTCCCGGAGCTCCTTCCGAAGCTCGTCATCCCGGAGCACTTTCTCCATCCCATCACTGATGGCTTCGACCTCACGCGGGTCGACGAGGACCGCTGCATCCCCGGCCACTTCCGGCAGCGCGGAGATATTCGACGTGAGGACCGGGGTGCCCGCAGCCATCGCTTCCAGGACCTGAAGCCCGAACCCTTCGTACAGCGACGGGTACACGAGCGCTTCGGCGCCGGCGAGGAGACCCGCCTTGCGTTCCTCCGGAACGTAGCCGGTGATGAGGATTCTCGAACGAATAGTTGCGGGGAGTTCGTTCAGGGCCTCCTGGAGCTGGTTCCACCCTTCGGGGTTCCATTCGGTCCGCCATCCGCCGATGACGAGGGTGGGGCGAACGTCGGCGGGGATCCGCGTGAATGCTCGGACGACGGCGGGAAGGTTCTTTCTGGGTTCGATCCCCCCGAGAAACAGCAGGTAGGGACCCTGAATCCCGAACTGCTGGCGCGCTGCGTTGACCTCCGCCTCCGGGACGTCGTGAAACGCGCGTGCATCCACGCCGTTTGGTATCACCACCACGCGCTCCTCGGCCACGCGGTATTGGCTGAGGAGATCTCGTTTGGTCTGCTGCGAGACGACGATGACTCGGGCGGCACGGCGGAGCGATCGGTCGAGCCGGTTGAGCCACCGGAGCGTGCTGTGCGGAGCTGTTTCGGGAAAGAGTCGAAACGCCACGTCGTGGACCGTCATGACGAGCCGTCTGGTTCGGGTCGGCGGCGGGACGAAGTTCGGCGCGAACAACACGTCGAACCGGACCAGCCATTCCACCGGCGGAACCTCGAAGCGCTGTTCGAACGGCCGGAACCACTGCGCCGGTATCGGAGTCCATCGCTCTCGAAGGTTGGAAGCGGCGATGTCGGTGAACGTCCGGGGGGGCCCTCCGAGCGCGCCGCGGGCGTTGAGATACCAGGCGATGTAGGTGGACGAGGGATCAAGCCGCGGAAGAAGCCGCAACAGCTGCCACGTGTACTGGCCGACGCCCGTCCGGTAGCGGAAGGCTGCGGGTCGCGCGTCGACGGCGATCCGCACCGCGTTAGTCAGCGGTGAAGAGACCCGGAGTCCGAACGAGCCGGCGCGCGGCGAAGACCCACCCCGCCACGGCGACCACGACAGGTGTCGCCGCCGCAGCGAGTCCGGTGAGGCGAATCCCCGTTCGGTCGAGAAGAAGCCCTCCCGCGACCACGAGCGCAATCCCGACGGCTGGCGCCGCGGCCAGGACCTCTCGCGATCGAACGCCACCGGGGAACAGGGCAATTGCCCAGCCCGCACCCGCCAGCGACAGAACGAGCAACGTGACCACGACGAGACCCAGAACCCTCAGCGGGCCGCTGGCCGGAATGCTCTGGCGAAGCTTCGAGCGCGGAGGTGGTGGGCCGTTCAGAACCATTGTGTTGTTGATCGTCCGGAGCTCGGGATGACGGTTGACCGTCTCCAGGTAGTTCGGGTTGTAGGAAGCGAGCATGAGCGCGACGGGTTTCCTTTGAATGAGCGGACGGATGTCCCGCCACAGGAGGGCACTCATCTGGTTGTACAGCGGACGTCCCGGCCGGAACGTCGGTCGTCCCTCCAGATACCGCTCTGGATCTCCGAAGTAGAACTCGGCCTGCTCCACGCGATCCGGGCGGAGGTTCGCCGCGATGACGTAGGTCTGCTGCGAGACAGACACGACCGGGTTGGGGCCGTGATCGTCGATCACGAACACGACCGGAGCGTTCTCCGGAACACGAACCATGTCCAGGTACCGCCCCGCGGTGAGGGCGTCGTCGATCTTCCCCTTGTCCATCCACCGGACGCCGCGCTCCTGGGGGATGGTCACGTAGAAGTCGCGGTACCCGAGAAACGCGAGTGTTCCGGTCGTCAGGACCACTCCGATCACGCCCACCGCCACGGCGGTCCCGGACGCGAGGATCCGCCCGAGTGCGAGGACTCCCACCCCGACGAGGAGAGGAAGCAGCAGGAAGAGGGCGATGAAGCGGTGCGGCGGAAGGTCCCTTCCCAGGAAGAACGCAAGGATTCCAAGCGCCGCGATTCCACCCCACGAAAGCGAGAGCGTGAGGGTGAACCGACGGCGGGACGACGCCTCACCGTTTGCTGGTCCGGAAGCCGCAACTGCCGCCGCTCCAACGCCAGCCAGCGGCAGCGTGAGCGGAAGCCGATAGAGCGGGAGGTCCTCTCGGAACTTCTTCTCGAGCTCCTCCCGGTAGACGCCCCGAACGTCCGGCCCGCCCGAAGTGAGGCCGAAGAGACCGACGGCTGCGAGGATCCCCGATCCAGAAACGACTGCTCCAAGCCGCCCGGCCGGTGTAGCGAGCAGGGGAGCCTCACCGCTTCGCCAGGAACGCCAGGACGACGGAACGTACAACAGCGCCGTGACGCCCAGGGCCGCGGCAACGATGACGAACGATGCCGGATGGATCACGCCGGCGATCCCCAATAGGACGGCCGCCGGAACGAAGGACGTGCCACGCTGCACTACCGCAATGACCGGAATGAGGGCGGCCACGCAGATGGATGCAGCGAGAAGGTTGTCGGTGTAGGTCTCCGGAGCGAGCAGTCGGATGACGGTCGCCGATGTTCCGCCGATGACCGTGACGACGACCATTTCCCACCGCTTCAGTCCGAGAGCAGCCGAACCAAAGCCCCCGATTGCAAGCGCGGTCGCGACGGCCCCGGCGATTGGAATGGCCGCGGCGACTCTGAAGTTCGATGTCGCGAACAGGTTCGAAAGGGACAGCGCCAGGACCGGAAAGCCGGGGCGATTCGCGGTGACCGATTCGGCCAGCGGCAGAAGGTGTGGGATCTCGGTGCCGAAGCCGCGCTCGGCAATGAAATTCATGTGGAACAGATACCGAGCGGTGTCCCACCCGATGGGGAACCGGTAGTTGTTGACGAAGTAGAGTCCGGCGAAGAACGCCGCAAAGAGCGCTCCAAGAAGCGCCACGAGCAACAGCCCCCCAAGGTGCTGCCGTAGGTCCACGCGGAGCGTTTGCCGGGGGTTCGACGAGGCGCGATCGGTCCGGGTCAACTGGTCCGTCGACACGCGGGCACTGTATCAGCGCCCGGATGCATCAACGTTGCGCGCAATCGCTTACCCGGAACAAGGCGACGTGCGGCCGCGTCCGCCGTAACTCCGCGACCCGTCCCGGGAACAATCGTTCGAAGACCGCCGCGCGGTAGTGAGGACGAGTCACCACTACCATATCCACGCCGTACTTCTGCGCTGTTTCCCGCCACTTCTCGACCGGACCCATTCCCATCGTCAGAACGTTGTTGTCGGCGATTCGTTCTCGGTCGTCTGGAACCCTCTCGTAGATGTCCCGCCACCGGATCCTGGAGTAGTTCCCCGCGTGGACGTCCGAACCTCGGTACGCCTGCTGCCGATATCCCGTAAACGAGAAAATGGGCATCTGTAGAAACCGGGGCGCTGCGACGACGCAATCCGCGCTGCCGTTCGACGCAGCTTCCAAGTAGATGCTGGGGCGCCCCAACACTCCGGCGGCGAGTCCGGGAAAGGGGTCCCACCGTTCCGGGAGGCCGACGCTCTGCTGGATAGGCACGATGATCGACAGACCGAGGATGGCCGCCCCGACTGCGACGGCAGGCGCCACATGCCGGCGACTGATTCTCTCGACCACGTCGCCGGCCGCCACACCTGCCAGGACCGCCAGGCTGAAGTGGAAGACCGGCCAGTACCTCGATGCTCTCCCCAGGGTCTGGAAGCTCGCACCCAGCACGAGCGGGATCACCGACGGGAGGAACGTGAATGCTGCCGCCGACGCCAACAGGGCCACAAGGACGGGAAACCATGGCTCGTGACGGTGGCGCGGCAACCAGCGAAAAACCGCGAATGCCGCCAAGGGGGCAACGAATCCCCACGAGAGAAGGATGGCAAGCGGCGTCAGTGCGGGTGGCTCTCTTGCCGTGGTGTTGATGAATCCTCCGAGGTCCGCGTAATTGATGGCGATCGGCACGGCCCACGTCGCATAGAGCGTGACCGCTGGGACGAACAGCGCAAGCGCTTTGGTGGAGCGACCGAGTTCGGTCGGAACAACGACAAGGAGAGCGGCGAGCGCGAGCCCCACGAAAAACCACTCCCATGACGTGAGGCCAATGAGGCCCAGCAACGCCCCTCCAGACACCAAGAGTCCGCGACTCCGCTGCTGGGTCGCCACGAGGAGGAGCAACAACAAGGAGACGAACATCGCGTAGCCAAGATCTCTCGGTAATGGCGGCGCGATGTTGTTGAAGGACGCGTTGAAGGTCCCGCGGCCTCCGAGGTCGGCCGGCGCCGCGGTAAGCCATGGGAACTTCGAGATCAGCGGCCCCGACGCGAAACCGCCGAATAGTGCCGCTGCGGCTCCTGAGACCCAGCTCTTCCCCAACAGCTTCCCGGTGGCGAAGAGCGCGAGAACGACGCCGCTCACTTGCACCAACTGAAGCGGCGGGAGTGCGTGATAAGCGCGGCCACCGGGACTGAAAGCAGCCACAAACGACACAACGCTGTGGAACAACCACGGGTAGTAGTTCGGAATGTTGCCGCTCAGGATGCTGTTCGGGGTTGTCTCACCATTGAGGAGCTGGCTTGCCCATCCGAGATGCCACCTGATGTCACCTCGGTTGCCGAGCGGGACGATACGCGCAATCGGATATCCCCAGATGAGGAGAGCGAGCGAGACGAGGACGACCACCGGGATGACTTGACGAGGTTCCCACCGGAGCTTCCAGTGACCCGTCACGAACTTCCGGGCAACCAGGACAGCGATGACCAATCCCGTGATGGCTCGTACCACCCAAGCGTGTGACAGAACGAGGCCTCCGCTCAGGATGTGAGCCAGCATGAGGATGAAGGCGTACCCCGCCAATGCAGGAACCGCGAGTGCCCACGTCCACGTAGAGTCCCAATCACGCCGACGCACGAGTACGTCGGCAATCAGGTATCCGAACGCAAGGAGAAAGAGAGTTTCTATGACTGCTTCGGCCGTGATTTGCCGGAACCATCCAGTCATCGGTTACTCGGTGTGTTGAATGCGGTCGCTGCCGTGAGGGTCACCGAGTGATTTCACGACGTACGAGCTTCGCGGTGGCGAAGGGCGCTGCGGGGCCTGCGCTGATCGTTGGCGCGGTTCTCGTTCTCCTCCACGGGTACGCCTTCGGCGGGAAGATAGCGAACGGCGATCTTCCAACCTTCTGGCTTCCCACGTTCTGCTATCTGGGGCGCAGCCTGGCGTCGGGTCACATCCCCACCTGGAATCCGTACGCTATGGGTGGGGTTCCCTTTGCGGCGGACCCGCAATCGGGATGGATGTATGCGCCCTCCATGTTGTTGTTCTCCTCGTTGCCGTGTGACGTCGCCATTCGGTGGATGGTCGTCCTTCAGCCGATTATTGCGGGTCTCGGAATCTATTGGTTCCTGAGAAGCGAGGGAACTGGAAAGGCGTCGGCGACGGTCGGGGGGCTCGTCCTCGCGTTGGGGATCGCAGGCTCGCAACTTTCGAACTCGCTTCCACTCTCCGCGGCGTTGGCGTGGACCGCGGCGTCGCTCGCCTGTTGCTCGAGGTTTTTCCGGGCCACCAGGACCTCCGCTCGAATCCTGTGGGCGCTCGCGACGGCTCTGGCGTGGGGGCAGTTGGCGGCAGCCCATCTCAGCATCGGCATGCTCATGGGGTCGGGGCTCATTGCGTCCTATGCCTTGGCGAAGGCGTGGGACCAAGAGTTGGTGGCACGGGTCGGAAGTCGAAGGTCGGTGCTGGCTCTCGCAGCAGTCCTCCCAGCGCTCTTCGTGCTCGTCAACGTGGGGTATCTGCTTCCAAGGGTCAGTTACCTTCCAGGAACGAGTCTCGGGCTCGGATATTCCGCTCTGGAGGAGCTCTCGGCCCAACTTTCCGGCTTCGAGGTGCATCGGCCTGTGCCGGCCAGCAGCCCAACGTGGCCGCTCAAGCTCGCCACGACGCCCGGAGCACATTCGGGCGCCGTTGCTCTCGGGCTCGTCTTCGTTCCCATCCTCTCCGCACGCTTTCGCTCGATCATGCTGGCCTTCGTCGTCTTCGGCGCGTTGGCATACGTGCTGACCCTTCGCGTGTTCGCGACGTCGGTCGAGCGGCGGAGTTTTTCATCTCGAGTCGCGGACACGTACTTGCATAGCCCTGAGTGGTGGGGGTACGGGCTCCTGATCGTCGTCGCTGTCCTGGCGGGCCTCGGGATGGAGGCGTGGCGCCGCTCGGGATCCTCCAGAAGTCGTGTGTGGGCGGTCGTTCCGGCAGTCGTTGTCTGGGGCGCCCTTCCGCCCATCTTCGGGGCTTCGCCGTTCGAGCTGTCCTTTTTCTGGGGTGGAGCAGCAGCGGCCGCCGCGGTGTTCACGCTCGCCGCCAGGTTTCCGGTGTTCCTGCTCGCGATCCCGTTTCTGGTAGCAGGAGAGCTGGTTGCCAGTGGTCTGATTGGCTATCGTCCTCCACCGTTCGCACCTATCCCGCGATTGTTGGTGGACCGCGCCGAACCAACCATCAGGGCTGACGCCTACGTTCGACCCGGTCCAATAGACGGAGCCCTCCAGGCGCTTCCGGCCGGGCGATACATGCTGCAGGACGTGGTCGGGTGGCAACGGCTCCAGGCGGACCCGCGATCACCGATGTTTCGCATAGAGCACACGCAGGGGTACAACCCCGTCCAACTCCGTCGGTACTGGGCGTTTGTGCGAAAGCTGAGCAGGGTCCCACTGCCGTACAACCTGTCGCTCTTGCACAATCCTCCCGATGTGGCGCTCGACCTCCTGCAGATCAGATACGTCGTGTCGTCCCGCAGGCCCTTTGCCCCCTCGCGGCGAATCGTTCCAGGCGACCCCGCCAGCATTTACGAGATATCGCGCCTTACCGGCGCGGCGTCGGTGATTCAGAGCTGGACCGTCGTTCGGAGCTCAGACGAAGCGCTTCAAGCCGTCACCCACCCGTCCTTCAACGCGTCGAGGAGGGTCGTGCTCGAGGAAGATCCGGGCTTTTCTCCTCCCGTCAGTCCTGCCGGAGCCTCGGGCGAGCAACGGTCCAGGTCGATGTTGACGTATGCAGAGCGGGCGGAGCAAGAGGTCACCGTGCACGTGAGGGCCGCCGACCCGAGCATCCTGCTCGTGCGAACTCCGTACGATCGCAATTGGAAGGCCACCATCGATGGACGGACGGCGCGGGTGATCCCGGCTGACTACTTGATCCAGGGAATTCCGCTTTCGGCTGGATCGCACGTTGTCCGGCTCACCTATGAGGATCGGTCGGTTGGAGCCGGCCTCGTCGGATCGATCGCCTCGGTCGGGGCTCTGGTCCTGCTCGCCGTCGCGGTGCGCTACCGGGAACGCCGCCGGTGACGACGCGGCGCTCGGGATCCATCGCGCCGAGACGCATGGCGGGTGCATTCCTGCTTCTCTTCGTCGGGTCGCTGCTTCCCGCTTGCTCCCGGGCCGACGCAACGACCCCCACCATCTTGATGATCGTCACCGACGATCAGCGGTGGGACACGCTTTGGGCGATGCCGAACGTGCAACGGCGCCTGGTGCAAAAGGGCATCACCTTCCAGAACGCCTTCGTGACGACGCCGTTGTGTTGCCCCAGTCGTGCCAGCCTCCTGACCGGCAACTACTCACACACGACGGGAGTTTGGGCGAACGGTGGCCCCCTGGGCGGTTTCCACCGGTTCCCCGACCGCTCCACGGTGGCCACATGGCTCCAGGGCGCGGGGTACGAGACGGCGCTCTTCGGAAAGTACCTCAACCGGTACGAGGGAACCTACGTTCCACCGGGGTGGAATCGGTGGGCGGCAATCGGACGGGCCACCGACCCGTACGACCTGTACTACCGGTACACGCTGAACGTGGACGGGCGACTGAAGTCGTTTGGCACCCGCCCGGCCGACCATTCACTCAACGTCCTGACGGCCGAGGCGTTCGCGTACATACTCCGGACAAAGGGTCCGCTCTTCGTTTATTTCGCTCCGTATACGCCTCATACGCCGGTCAAGCCGTCACCGGAGGATCGGGATCGGTTTGCCCGCCTGCCGTTCCAAACGCCTCGCAGTTTCGACGAGGCCGACGTATCGGACAAACCTCGATGGGTTCAGCGACTCCCTCGCCTGGATGCCGCCGCCAGGGCCCGGTTGGAGACGCGGTATCGGCGAGTTCCGGCGTCACTGCTGGGTCTGGACCGAGCCGTGGGTGCGCTCCTCGAAGCGCTCCGCGTGACCGGTCGACTCGACGATTCCTTGATCGTGCTCACGTCCGACAACGGCATTCACCTCGGCGAACATCGGTGGACCGATAAGGGGACGCCTTACGAGGAGAGCATTCGTGTACCGCTGGTGATCAGGTATGACCGTGCGATCAAGCGGCCGCGACGAGACTCCAACTTGGTTCTGAACGTCGATCTTGCGCCGACGCTTGCGGAGGTCGGCGGAGCCCGCCCGCCAGCCACGGACGGAAGCAGTCTGGTCCCGCTTCTTCGGTCACCCGGTGCACCCTGGCGGGATCACTTCCTGATCGAGCAGGTCCGGCTGTTCGAAGTGCCGGCGTATTGTGCGATCCGTTCGCGACGTTTCTCGTATGTCCGATACAGCACGGGTGAGGAAGAGCTCTACGACTTGGCGAGTGATCCGCATCAGCTCGAGAACCTTGCGAACAATGGCGCTACCGCCCGGGTTCTCTACCGGTTGAGCTCCCGACGAGACCAATTGTGTAAGCCGGGCCCACCTAACACCGGAACGACCACCCCCGCTGAGTGAGGATCCCCTGGCGGCGGCGACTTACTCCATCCGACCAACTCCGACGCACCGGTCCGCTAAGGTGTTCGAGCCCATGAGCAGCCAAACGTCGAAAGGCCGCATTCGGCCGGCGATTGCACTCGCCATCGTATTCGTCCTTGCCGCCGCAGTCGTGGTTGCAATCGCGGCAAGGGAGCGGTCGTCAAGCCGCACCTCTACCGGTGGTGCCACCTCGGAACGGACCGCCAAGCCGAATCTCCTGTTCATCCTGACCGACGATCAGCGGTGGGACACCATGGACGTCATGCCGAACACCAGGCGCCTTTTCAACGTGAACTTCGACCAGGCAATCGTGACCACGCCGCTTTGCTGTCCGTCCCGATCGAGCTTTCTCACCGGCCGCTACGCCAGTAACACCCGGGTCTTGACGAACCTCGACTATCCAGCCTTCAAGGCGTCGGAGCCCGACTCGTTGGGGCCGTGGCTTCAGGCCAACGGGTACTACACCGGATTCGTCGGGAAGTACTTCAACCACTACACCGTGAACGACCCCGTCCCCCCCGGATGGGATGAATTTTACGCCCGGGTGTGGGGGGCACGCGGACTGGATATCAGCAACCGAACTCGCCGATACCTCCGAGGAAAGTGGGTGGACGGATCCACTCCAAGGAACCGGATCCTCGTGTACCCGAATGCGGCGGATCCGCGCACGCCCTACTGGACCACGATCTTCTCCGACCTCGCCGTCCGTTTCATCCGGCGAGCCGCTGACGAGCGCTACAACCCGGAACAGAAGCCGTGGGCGCTCTTCGTGTGGCCGAACGCGCCGAACATCACCCTCGCGGAACCGAAGTTCCTACGCCGCCCCGTTCCGCCCTGGAACGTCCCCCCGTCGTTCGCTGAAGACGACATGAGCGACAAACCCGCGGAAGTTCGGTTTGGACCCAACCGCGCCTACAGCCCGGGGTTCCATCGTGTGAAGCGGGCGAAGCAATATCGCGTTCTCCGAAGCGTCGATGCCATGGTCGGTCGACTGTTCCGAACGCTGGATGAAACCAAAATGCGTTCGCGGACGCGGGCGATCTACTCAAGCGACAACGGGCGGTTGTACGGCGAACACGGGTTGTCGAAGAAGCTGTATGGCTACGAGGAAGGCGTGCGAATTCCGCTGTTCATGTTCGTCCCGGGGACGGAGCGAACCACCATTCCACATCAGGTCGCGAACATCGACGTGGCGCCGACCCTTCTCGAACTCGCTGGAGATCGATCGGATCATGCCGTCGATGGCCGTTCACTCCTACCGTTGATCACGGGTCGACTCGTGAAATGGCGGAAGGCCGTCCTCCTCCAGAACTGGGCGCACCTTCGGTATGAGGGCGTGAGGACCGAGCGTTGGAAGCTCATCAGGTGGACTGAATCCGGACATCTCGAGCTGTACGACCTCGAGCGAGACCCGTACGAGCTCGAGAACCTCTCTGAGAGGCGGGCGTCCACGCTCGCGTCGATGCTGCAGCTGCTCATGAGGCTCAATCGCCGTAGTCGGGAGCCGGCGGCCTAACGGCGCTACCGAGAGGCTGTGTCCGCTTTGTCGTCGGGCGACTCGCCCGCGAGACGCGTTGGAGCTTCTTTCGGCGGCCGGCTCCACATGACCGCACCTGCTGCGGTCGCCACACCGACGATGAGCCAGGCAAGGCTCGAAGTAACCGGTGAGCGCAGCAGAGCCAGTATCACAAAACCCACGGCGAGGTTCAGGCCGATCGATAGGACCGGAGCGAGGCCGAGAACCGACGCCAGGTCCGTTCGCCCGAAGAATCGAATGGCGAGCGCGCCGGGGACGAAGGCGATGAGGAGGATGGCACCGGCCGCACGGAGCCCATTCCGAACGTCATCGACAGAGACTCCTCGCTTGACGGCGACTGACCGGCGCTCCTCGTCTCCGGCGACACGAGCGACCGCAAGTTGTTCTGGATTCGGTTCGGCGAGCCCAGGCCCTCGAAGCATGAAGAGATCGCGCTCGAGCGCTACGGCGTGTTGAGGCTTCATGTATTGCCTGTTTGCGGGAGTGCGATTCAGCTGACGAACCAGCAGGACGACGGGTGGCTCGCCGCCCATCCCGCGTGAAGCATCGTGGAACGTCGCCCGGCTCGCCCTCTGGAGGCGCGGCGTTTCGGTTGGGCGCCCGGCCAGGAAGTCCCGAACGTTCCCGACGAACACGTACGCGCGCGGCACGAGGGGCGCGGGCAACGCCGCTCGCAGTCGATGCGACGTTCCACGCCGGGAATTCCATGGCTCGGAAGTGACGTCGGCAGCGATGAAGACGACGGGCGGCGGATTCGTCATCCCCTCGAAATACGCACTGAGAGCCGCAGCCGGGGGCCGCATGTACGTGGTCCACCCTCGCCCGTGAGAGTTCCATAACCGCAGGCCGGACAGCCACATCGGCGCGAGGAACGCCGCCGCTACGCCGACGCCGGCGACTCGGAGCATCAGTCGTCCGGTCCCTTGGATCCGAACGCGTCGCGTGAGGGTCGACACCGCCCACAGGCCGACACCACCGAGCAGCAGATGCGCGGCCGTGACGTTTAAGAACCGGTGGTACGGATACGCGAATTGAGTGAGCGCACCGGCGACGCCCAGGAGCGGCAGCGTCCAGAGCAGGGCGACACGGGATGAGAGGCTCTCGACGAGTCGTCCTCGGTCGATGAGGAACGCCACAACCCCGATCAGGATGAGAGGCGCCGCGATCCACGGTTGCAGCTGCTCTATCCATTGGGACAACCGGGCGGCGAACTCCTGCTTCGAATTGTTCGCCGGGTCAATGCCTTCGCCAAACGATGACCCAGCTCCCCACGCTCCGAGATACCACGCACCGAGCGCCGCCACGGCGGCGAAAACGGCCGCTACGGCCGCCTGGGCTTCCAATCCGACGCGGGCCTTCCACCGTCGCTTCAACAGGACGCCCACACCCGCCGCCAAGAGGACAGCGATCACGAACACCGCGGCGACCGGGGGGTGGGCCAGCGATGCCAGGAAGATCAGCACTCCTGCGGCAGCGGCGCCCCGCCATTTCGTGTCGAGGACCGTGAGGCCGGCGGTCACCAGGAGCAATGCAAGGACGTTATCGGTATAACCAAGGAAGGGGTTGGCGAAAAGCAACGCTCCAGCGAACAGCCCGACGCACGCAAAGAGAAGCGGATCTCGACGGTAGCTGAAGGCTGCAGCGGCCAGCGCCAGCCCGAGGAGCGAACCCAGCCCTGCCACGAGGAGGGTGGACAACGAGGTTCCTTGGACGTCGGCGGTCCGAAGGAGAAGCGCCCCAAGCAGGGGTGATGCGACTCGGTACCCTCCGCCGCCCTGGCCGCTCGGTCCTCGCCACGACACGACCTCGGCGGGCGGGTAGGCGGTAAGGAACTGCGACCGCCATACGTACCATGGTGTGTCCGGGCTGGGGGGAAGCACTCGAGCGTCGGTGACGAATCGACCGGCGCGGCCGACGATCAGGACGGCCGCGATACCGAGGAGCGCGACGGCGATGACTACGCGACCGAGAGGGAATCGCGCGCGTGACATCGTGCAAACCTAGCCAGACGTCTCAAGCTACTCAGCCGGCGTTGCCGGTTCCTCAGACCGGAACGAAGGAAGGTTGCATACTACAAGTCCCGTGCCGGGCTCCCCGTTTTCGATAAGGCGTCGCCGCATCCTCGCATGGATGGCGGCATTAGCGGTCATCGGATTTGGCTTGGGGTCTTGTCGCCCAGCCGATTTCGAGAAGCCGAGCGTCGTCGTCATCGTGACCGACGATCAGCGGTGGGACACGCTGTGGGCCATGCCCGCGCTTCGACGGGGCTTGGCTCAGAGAGGGATCACGTTCAGGAATGCCTATGTCCCTACTTCTCTTTGTTGCCCCAGTCGCGTGAGCCTTCTCACCGGTAACTATGCGCACACGACCGGTGTTTGGCACAACCAACCTCCGCTCGGCGGGTTCAGCCGCTTTCGTGACCGCTCGACGGTCGCCACGTGGCTGGATGGAGCCGGATACCAGACGGGGTTGTTCGGAAAATACCTAAACGGCTACCGGGGTCGATACATCCCCCCCGGATGGGACCGGTGGGTGGCGTTCGCTCACAGCGCCGACCGACAGGATCTCTATCACGACTACACCTTGAACATCGATGGTCGACTGGAGCGCTTCGGTCGCGACCCCGGTGCGTACTCGACGAACGTCCTTGCCGCCGAAGCTGTTCGCTACATCCTCAAAACGAAGGGGGCTTTGTTCGTTTACTTCGCTCCATACGCGCCGCACCGACCGATGACGCCCGCGCGCGGCGATCGAAAGCGCTTCTCGGACCTTCCGCCATACCGCCCACCCAGCTATGACGAGCCCGACGTGTCCGATAAGCCGAAATGGGTCCGAAGCCGCGAGCGCCTTGCCCCTTCGCGGAAGGCGAGAATCGACGGGTGGAGGCGGGGCGCACATGCCTCTTTGCTTTCCGTCGATCGGAGCGTCAATGCAATCCTCGAAGCGCTGGAGGTCACCGGAAGGCTCCACAACACACTGATCATCTACACGTCCGACAATGGAGCATTGTTGGGCGAGCATCGCTATTCGCGGAAAGGAAATGCGTACGAGGAGAGCATCCGCGTACCATTCGTCGTTCGATACGACCGGTTGCCGTACCGGCCACGCATCGACGACAGCCTCGTTCTCAACCTCGATGTCGCTCCGACGATCGCTCATGCAAGCGGTATCCGAGCGCCGCAGACCGACGGGCGAAGTTTGTTACCGCTGATTCAATCTCCCAATACTCCCTGGCGAAGGGATTTCCTGGTCGAGCACGCTCACATGCCCCTGTTTCCGCCCAGCTCTTGCGGATTGCATTCAGAGCGGTTCTCGTATGTCCGCTACAGCACCGGAGAAGAAGAGCTGTACGACCTGGCCGCCGATCCCTATCAGCTGTCGAATCTGGCGGACAGCGCGCGGCATCGGCGGCATCTTCTCGACCTCCGGACCCGCCTCACGACGATGTGTCAGCCGCCGCCGTCGTTTCCTGGCGGGAGCGACTGACGTGGAAGCTCATCAAGCGAGACGTTCGGCATACAAGATGCGCGCGCGGGCGGCGTTCTCGACTCTCCTGTCGTCGCCGGCAACGCCGGCCGTTGCGGTAGGGAGTGTGGCGGCAGTGGTTCTTGCCAGGATGAGGCTGGCGAGCTCGCCCATAGCGAGCCCGGACGCGTGGGCCTATTCGGCATGGGGACAGGCCATCGCTCGTGGCGAGCGGCCTCCCTACGAACTGTCCGCGACCACCCCGAAGCCCCTGGCAACGATCCTGGGCGCCATGGCGGCTCCGCTCACGGCACCAAAGGGTGTTGCCGTCGTTGTCGCCCTCGCGCTTGCCACGCTGATCGGTTCGCTTTTCTTCATCGGGTTCAGGGAAGCGGGTGCCATAGGAGCGGTCGTTCCCATCGTCGCGCTCTTTGCCGCCACGGAAATCGGTACCTCCTTCCGGTCAGCGCACATCGACATCGTGGTTGCCGCTCTCGTCGTGCTGGGTGTCGCCTTGAAACGTTTTGGCAGAGTCGTTCCGTGGGGTTTGGCGGCTCTGCTGCGTCCAGAAGCGTGGATCCTGACGGCTTTCGGTGGGTTCCTGGCGATCAACGGAAACTGGCGCCGCAAGGCTCTTCTCGGCGTCGGAATTGGTTTGGTTCCGGTCATTCTGTGGGCGGCTTTCGACTTCCTTACTGCCGGTGACCCGCTGGCAACCACCCACTGGAGGCAGAACAGGCGTGCGCTGCTTCACGCGTTCCGTACGCCGGCCGAGGGGCAGCTCCCTGGGTTCGTGGCGGCGTGGCTCGGTGAGGACGTGACCCGGATCATCGTGGTTCTTCTCGGATTGCTTGGGCTCTCGGCGGTGATCTACAAGGCTCGGACGGGAGCGCGATTGGAGAAATCCGTTCCCCTCATCGTGGGCCTGGTGTGGGTCTCTGCTCTCACCGTGGAACGGTTTCTTGGACAGAGTCGGTTTCAACCGCGGTACGTGCTCCCGAGCATGGCGATGTTCGCTCTCGGTTGCGGTTTCCTCGGTGTGCTCGTCACAAGGAACCTTCGAGGGCCCGTTTCGCGGGCCGCGGCCGCCGCCGTGGGGGTTGCCGTCGTGGCGCTGTTCGCATCGAACGTGTACCTGTCGTACACGAGCCCCGGGACTCCCTACAGGGTGCTGGCCGAAGGACTCGACGAAGCGTTGACGTGCGGCCGTGTGGTGATGATGGGCGACGAGGGCACTCCAAGCAGGATCACCAAGCTCATTGCGGCATCCCGAGAGCCCGCGTCGAAGTTCACCTTCATCTTGTCGGCGGAGGGCACCAGGCCGAGCGAGATCGACGGTCGGGTTGCGGCCGTGCTCCGGAGCCCCGAAGCAAGCATGGCTCTACCGGAATGGAAGCGTCGGGTTCGGACCGCTTACGGCGTTCTGGCCATCGCACCATCGTGCGCGCAGAGATGACTCCGCCGGATCGGTCTGTGAATGCTCCGCCTGTCTCCGGAGCCGGCACATCCCTAGGTCGCTATGGGATCCCGGCGGCACGTGTAGCCGGGGAACCCGTCGGCGCGGGGAAATGGCCCGCGTCGGTTGCGAACTACCTGGTAGACATCCACGGTCTGGGACAGGTAGAGCGGTCGGAGGAACGCCGAGGCGCGTGCCATCTTCGCCGGTTTGCCGGCTCCTATTGGCTCGCGATAACCGACGGGAACGTTCCTCAGTAAGACCACATAGTCGACGCCGTGACGCTCCACGAAGCGGTGATTTCTTGTGGGACTGGAAAAGAACCGGCGGGCGTCCATGAATAGGCGGATCACCGCCTCTCGGAGCGGTGGCCGGAGATACGGGGTCGCTCCTTCAAGGATGGAGACCCGTCCCGTCAAGGCCTCGAATACGCCTTCCGTGTGGAGATCGGGAAGGATTCGGGCATTGCAGGGAAGCCGTTGACGCATCCACGTGAACGCGGCCGCAACAGCGCGATGCTTCGACGCAGATCCTCCCGGTCGAGCCGTCGCGATGAAGGGGACGGCTGCCACGGCAATCACCAGGGAGACAGCGATCGCCACCTGGCGGCTTTCCGGCTGCCATCGGAGCACTCCCCACTCGATGAGCGCCAGGCCGGCGAGGATGAGAGGGATGGAGCTGTAGTCGAGGAGGCGCCGAACTCCGAAATACGCCGGGACGTAAAGACCGTAGCGCAGCGAAAACAACCACGTGAGCGCGACGAGGAATGCCGCCAACCCGACAGCGGCAACCCCGAGCGGGCGGATGGCCGGAGGAAACCAGATCATCATCGCAACGGCCAGCGCGACGCCGCCCAGGGCGAGGCCGATCGGCAGCACTTTCATGAGCGACGACTTCGCCGAGAGGCCGGTGGCCGTCGTCAGATATGTCCCCAGCGCCCGGCGAGGGCCGATGTACCAGTGCTTCGGCGACTCAATCCGGACCAGCTCGCCGGCGTTGAGGTAGCGCGTCGGATCGTACCGTTGGTTCGGATCGAGGCGAGCAGAAGCTCTTGAGACGCCGACGTCCCCACGCGGGACAAACAGGATGATTCCCGCCACCACTGCGCTAACGGCAACGATTGAAGCGGCTCGGGCGCTGAGGTCGAGGATGTCGCCATCCAGCAGCAAACGAGCAAGGAAGTAGAACGCGAGGAAGCCAGCGACGATGATGACAGGAACGATATGCATCCCGGCGGTCGCGCCGACCATCGCCCCGCTGATCACCGCATCTTTCCACCGCCGCAAGCGAAGCGCGCGCACCGCCACAGCAACCGCGGTGAAAGCAACCATCCGCCCGAACGTCTCTGCCTTGAAGTTATTGAGATCCGCGGTGATCTCCTCGTTGAGAAATATGCGATTCGTCATGACGAGAACCGGCAGTACCGGAGCGGTGAAGCGGAGGCCCAATTCATGACCGACCGACCAAAGCGCAACCGCCAATCCGACCGACGACAGCCACAGCAGCGCGGCCATTCCCGACAGCGGCTCGGCCCCCACGGTGAGACCGAGTCCTGCCCCCAGGGTGCTGACCAGCACTTTGTTGAGAACCGGTTGCAGCACCACCCCGTACTGAAGGACGGCATCCGGAACGGCGCCCGCGTCGGCAATCTCGACGGCATCTGCCCAATATCGCCACGAACTCGAGGCCGAGAAGTGGACGAGCGGAGACACCGTGAGACGAACGAGCGCGATTCCGGCAATGACGGCGAGTCCCGTTCCCAAACGCCAGGGATCGCCGCGGAGCTCGGCGGCCAGAGCTCGGACGTGCTCGAGGCCCCGTCCCCTCGACACACCGACATACCAGAGGGCCGCGGTCGCCATGCCGGTCAGCGAGAGGAACGACGCGGCCGACAGCACGCCCCCGATGGCGAGGCCGAACGCAACGAGTGCCACGACGACCGACCCGAAGACGAACGTGAGCGCCAGCCGCATCGGAAGCCCGATTTCTCCCGGACGGTAGAGCGCCAGAGAAGCGCCGAGTCCTGGTCCCACCACAACGACGAGACAGGCCAGGAGAGAAACCAGCGTCACCGTCCGATCGTCATGGTGAACACTCGGGTGGACCGGGGCGGGATCGTCGTTTCCATAGCGGCCCGCCTTCCTCCGGCCTGGAGGGCGACCTCAACGGCTCTCCGCGTCACCTCCTCGATGGCGGAAACCCGTGTCGCGGGTCCCGGCCCGAGCGCGGACACGTCGATGGTCAGACGGACCGGCCGGGGAACTCCGGTTTCGTTGCGCACGGTGAACATGACCGGCTCGTCGGGTTCTCCGAACCGCTCAACCCATACCGCCCGATCCGACGTTCGGGCGTGGGTCACCGGCTCCCATCCGGAGCGTGCCAGCTTTCGGAAGATCGGCGTGTACCGCCCCCAGACGGTCGCGACGTCATCGCGAACCCACGCCGGCTCGTCTCCTGTTGCTTCTGCCTCGATCTCCGGATCCCAGGCGCCGGCGAAGATTCCGTAGAACAGGTTCTGTTGAATCTGTGCGTCGATCTCGGTGAGCGAAAGGTTTCCCATGCCGATTCGCGCGTCCAGGGTCGTGATCGGTCGCTGGTACGCGAGTGTCCGCTTCCACATCGCGAACTGGTCTACGGTTCCGCCCTTCGTTCGGACCTGAAGTCCCTGTTCGATTCCGAAGTAGTCGATGCGGTCCGCGCCGAAGAAACCGGCAGTCCGCCGAAGGTCCGCGTTGAAGTTCGCCGAGAGAATCATTCGACGTCGATGAACGAAGTCGCTCACGTCCGCGATGTGGCCATAGAGGGGGAAGATCCCGCGTTGGGTGACCAGCCCGCTGTGGTAGCTGAAGGTGAGCGGTAGGTCCGCCGCGGCCCAATGTCTCCGGTCGTAGTCGTCGACGGCGCCCCACCGTCGCATCCCGGACGTGGAGTCGAGGTGAAGGCCATCCAGCCGGCCACCGGCGGCTCTGGCCGTCTGAAGGGCATTGTGTGTCTGGTACTTGCGGACGGCGTCGCTCCAGTCGAGCGCCCGTGAGGAAACCGACCCCAGGTTCTGGTAGTGCGCGGCGAACTGTCCGTAGCGTTCGTAATACAGGCGCCCGTTAAAGTCGCGCGCGGTGGACGTGAGTGCGCCCCGTGCTTCGTCGCGAAGCCTGATTTGCGCTTCACTGGTCGGACGGCTCCCGGCAAGCGAGCGAAGTTGGCGAATCACTTCCTCGTACGGCGGTGTGGGGGCGG
>JALYGK010000066.1 GCA_030777105.1 Actinomycetota bacterium
TGTTTCAGTTGCGCGCAGACATGCGCGAGTTGTGCTGATGCGTGCCTTTCTGAGGAAATGGTGGCGGAACTGCGCAAGTGCATCCGGCTCAATCTTGATTGCGCCGACATCTGTGAGGCGACCGGTCGCGTGTTGACTCGGCAGACCGGGTACGACGCGCCAACGACGAAAGCCCAGCTTGAGGCGTGCAGGGAGATTTGTCGCACGTGCGCCGACGAATGTGACCGCCACGCCAAGCACCACGAGCACTGCCGGATCTGCGCCGAGGAGTGCCGTCGGTGCGCCGAGGCGTGTGACGCGCTGCTGGCGGCGATGAAGTAACCGTCCTCGCCCGCACGGAGGAGTCAGCAAGATGGCTGAAGGCACGGACCAGATCGATGTACTCCGGGCGGCGTGGTCGAATGACGCGTTTCGGAGAGAGCTCGCCACCGGAGAGCATGAACAGGTAGTGGTGATGACCATCCCGCCGGGTGGAGAGATCGGCGAGGAAGTCCATCCCGACACCGACCAGGTCCTTGTCTTCGTCGACGGTCGCGGAGAAGCCGACCTTGAAGGGAAGACCAGCGAGATCGCACCGAACGACCTCGTGTTCGTTCACGCGGGCAGGCGTCACAACTTCAGGAACACGGGAGACGGGCCGCTCCGGCTGATCACCATCTATGCGCCACCCGAGCACCCCGCCGGCACGGTGCACGAGACGAAGGCCGACGCGGACGCGGCCGAGCACTGATCACCCTTGCCAAAGTGCGGAAACGAAAGCTATGGGGCTGGGGGTATGAGGGCGAGGGTATTGAGCCGGCCGAACGAAAGGCGCTCAGCGCCGCTCTGAAGGCGCGCTTCCCCGATCACGAACCGCAGGACGCACGGCCGCCTCGTCCCGAGGACCTGAAGGTTCCGGAGCCCCGGGTGTCGCTGCCGTCCGCGCTCGAGCACCTCGGATCATCCGAACCGGTCGAAAGGGCCATCCACGCCTACGGGAAGTCCTACCGGGACCTGGTCCGTTCGCTGCAAGGCTCCTTCCCCCACCCACCGGACGTGGTGGCCCAGCCGCGATCTGAGTCCGACGTGACCGCCCTCTTGGAGTGGTGCAGCGACGAAGAGGTGGCGGCTATCCCTTACGGCGGCGGGACCAGCGTGGTCGGCGGGGTCGAACCCGACGTCGGCGACAGCTACTCCGGCACTATCAGCATCGACCTCCGCCGGCTCGATCGGATCCTCGAGGTCGACTCCGTATCCGGGCTGGCCCGGATTCAGGCAGGGACGCTCGGACCGTCTCTCGAGGAGCAGCTCGAGCCGCACGGCCTGACCCTTCGGCACTACCCGCAGTCCTTCGAGCACTCCACGCTGGGCGGGTGGATCGCCACCCGGTCGGCGGGACACCACGCCACGCTTCGCACACACGTGGATGACGTGGTCGCCTCGGTGCGCGTTGTTACGCCGGCCGGGGTGGTCGAGACGCGGCGGCTTCCGGCCTCCGGCGCCGGACCCGCGCCGGAACGCCTGTTCATCGGGTCCGAAGGCACCCTTGGCATCGTGACGGAAGCGTGGATGAGGGTTCGGGAGCGGCCGCGGTTCAAGGAGTCCGCCGCCGCGACGTTCAAGTCGTTCGAGGAGGGCGCCGCGGCGGCCAGCGCCCTGGCTCGGTCGGAACTCTATCCGGCTACGTGCCGACTGCTCGACGAAAGGGAGGCGCTGTTGGCTGGCGCTGGCGACGGACTCCGGTCGGTGCTGCTGATCGGGTTCGAGTCCCACGACCATGCTCTCGGCCCCTGGCTCGAGCGGGCTGTGGAGTTGTGCTCCGACCACGGCGGGGAGACCGCGGAGCGCAGATCGGAGTCCTCTGCGGAGGCGTGGCGGAGGGCGTTCCTGCGGGCGCCACACCTCCGGGACGAGATGGTGAGGATGGGTTTCACCGTTGAGACATTCGAGACGGGGGTGACGTGGAGCGCGCTCGCGCCGCTCCTGGAAAGCGTCCGCGAGGGTGTCGAAGGCGTCGCTCCCGGAGCCCTGCTGATGGTGCGGCTCACCCACGTCTACCCGGACGGGGCCGCGCCGTACTTCACGGTGATCGCTCCGGCCCGGCCCGGCGCCGAGGTCGAGCGGTGGGACGAGATCAAGGCGGCCGCATCTGATGCCATCCTCGCCGGAGGCGGCACCATCACCCATCACCACGCCGTCGGACGAGACCACCGCCGGTGGTACGACCAGGAGCAGCCCGAGCCTTACGCCGTCGCGCTGCGCGCGGCCAAGCGAGCCCTCGACCCGTATTGGACTCTCAACCCGGGAGTCCTCCTGGACGTACCGGGCGGGTCCTGACCGGCGCCTCAGCTCTTTACAAACCTTAGCCTGGCTTTGCCGGTTCCTACGGGAGCACGACGACGCTGCTCGACAATCGTCCGCGCGGCGAATTCACGGAGAACCCTAGCGAGCGAGCGGGGTGGGTATCGTTCGACGTCTCCGAGCTGTACGTGACGTGGGTCGCGGCGAACCGATCCCAACACCGACCTCGGGGTGCCAGAGGGTCAGCCGTGGGGGTGCGACGGTCGGGTCACGAGAGACCGTCACTCGGCGAGGGAGTGAGCGATTCGCTTGATTTCTTCTTCGGCTTGTTGTTCGCCGTGTTTGCGGTCCAGTAAGTAAATAGTGAACCATCCACAAGGTCCCGCCTGCTCTTGCCACGTAAGTGCAAGTTCTCCCACGCCCGGATCACCGACCGAGACGATGTATCCGCTTTTCCCTCGAACCGGCGTCCTCTCGAAGTGCACGAGTCCTTCTGCGCCCCCAAACACTGACTCGTATTCAGTGACCAGACCGACGTAAGGCGCGTCGTATTGCTTTCGCTCGTCCTTGAACCAGGTCAGGCCGAAGTTTCTACCTTCTCGGGTTGCTCTTGGGGAGGGCAGTGGTTCGCCCGGCTTCAACCACGGAAGGTAGGCGGGGCGGAAAGGCGGTGCCTTGCAACGAGGTTCGCCCTTGGCCCTGGCGCCTGGAGCGGTAGTCGGCTCGAACGCGGCACCTCGCGACCGCTCGGATGGTCGGTAGGCCAGCATTCGCACTTCGTCGGTCTCTATATTGCTGCCCAGGACTAGAACGACTGGGTCTGCCGCCACCAGTTCGTTTCCCCAGCCGGGGTGGGAGTCGGGACGCGAGATATCACGCCATTTGTCAGCGCCAGGCTTGAGGAGGACCATCCGCCCGCAGAACTCCCCAAAGACGTAGCCCTCGGTGGTGACTGACTGCGGATAGCACTCGGAGGGGTCGACCACCTTGGAGAGCCCTCGCCACCTGTTTTCGGCTGGGTCGTACGCCTCGGATCGTCCCTCGTAGTCCCATGCGACCATCTCCCGTCCCCTCCAGACCGCGGTGGAGGCCTGTGGGGACAGGCTTGAGTCTGGAAGGGGACGCCAGGTATCACTCTCAGGGTCGTACGCTGCCCCGATTGCGTTCTCAGTGTCTGAACTGTTGTTTTGGTCAAGCGTCGCTCCGAAAACGATCATCTCCTGCCCGGTCCAGACCGCGGTCGCGTCGGTGAGTTCTATCGGAGCGTCTGCGATCTTCCTCCAAGAGTTGGTCGATGGGTCGTAGGCCGCACCATAGCGGTGCGGTGTGGTCATCCGCACCGACGTCCCCCACACGATGAACTCCCGCCCGGTCCACACATACCGCGGAGCCCGAGGACTGATAGGAGCCTTTGGGAGAAGTCGCCACGAGCGACGGACTGGGTCATAGGCAGCTCCGTCGCCAAGCAGCTCATACTGGGGAAGAGTCTGGGGAAGATTGATTGTTGACTCCCCCCGGCCTCCCCAAACCAACATCTCGCGCCCGGTCCAGGCGACACCCGGGTCCGACCGTGGCGAAAGGGGTGACCGAGGGAGTGGCGTCCAGCGGCTCGTTCGCGCATCGAAGACGAACCCGTCATCGAGGATGACGTCCGTTCCACCTCCCTTGTAGACATATCCCCCCCAGGTGATGAGGCGGTCACCGGTCCAGACCATCGCTGCCCCGGTCCTGACCTCCGGCGGCGGAGGAAGTTCGGTCCACTCTTGAGGCAAGTCCTCGAACGCGCTCGTGACGGTTGGCCGCGGTGGGTACGCCGGCCGCGGCGGGTCCGTCGGCCGCGACGGAGGAGGGCTCTTCTGCAAGACGGTCCAGAGTCCAACCGAAAGGCCAGCCGTCAACGCCAGGGCCATGACCCCGGCACCCGCACGACGGACCCGCGCCCGGCGTTCCCGACGGGCGGCGAGACGCTCGAAGCCAGATGGCGAAGGTTGAAAGCTATCCCGAAGGTGATCCAGCGTGGAACGGACCTTATCCATCAGGCTCCCCCATCACGCCGCGAAGCGCGTGACGAGCCTGCGAGGCGAGTGTCCTCACGGTGACGGCCTTCACCCCGAGGACTTGGCCGGCCTCTTTCGATGGAAGATCCAGCAGGTCCAGCAGCACAACAGCAGCCCGTTGTCGAGGACTGAGCGTTCTCAGCGCAGCTAACAGGTCCTCTCGGTCATCTATTCGCTCGAAGGCATCGACCGAATGCTCCGGACGGATCGCACGACGAGCGGCTCGCATCGTCCGCCGCAGACGGCTTCGAAACAAATTGAAAGCGGTCCGGTAGAGGTAAGCCGAAAGATCCTCAATATCCCCCAGCCGGTCCCATCGTTCCCACATTTTGAGAAACGCCTCCTGCATCAGTTCCTCGGCTTCGCTGCGATCCCCGGTCACCAAACAAAGCGTCCCGAAGAGGCGGCGCTCGTGGGCCTCATAGAAGGACTCGAAGTCCGATCGCGTAGCGATAGCCCCTCCGACGGCCTCCTCGGACAGCATGCCGTGGCCGATCGTCACATAGATAAGACGCGCGGCGATTGGGCTTCGTTCAACCCGTCAAGATTCCGACACGGAAACACCGCTCTGCTACTGTCCATACCAGAGCCTTTGCCTTCGCTCCGAGTGACCAGACGGCGACGCCCAACGTCCCATCCCTCACTCCCGGCGAACGCCGAGCATGGAGGGATGATGGCAAAGAACACGCGTACCGCGTTCGGAGCGGCGTCGAAGGGAGCACCCGTACGGGTTTCGACCAAGGGGCGGGTGTGCGAAGCACCCGGGTGCACAACCATTCTCTCGATCTACAACGGCCTGGACGTGTGCTCGACGCACGAAATTCCCAGGAGGCGCTCCGCCACCTATCACCGCTGAGACGGAGAGCTACGAAACGATAGGGCGGGCCTCCGAACCTCGCCGAGCAGATCCGATTACCAAGGCCGTCGTCCGCAGGGTAAGGCGTTCGTGGAGCAGTGAGCGTCGGCCGGCCGACTCGAATGATTCAGGGAACCCAGGGAATGTGTCGATTAGGGAAATAGCGCTGGATCCGTGAATGCGCTCCGGGTTCCTGTACAAAAAAGCAGGCACGAGGAGAACGAGATGCGGGGCGAGCGACGTAACGACGAGCTTCGTGATCAATTTGTGCTCGACCTGACCAGAAGCATGAAGGACCGAGCTGAAAAGACCCGTGACGCGGAGCCGGCCGAAGCCCAGCAGGACCTGGAACAGGACCAGCAGGTGCTTGACCGCCAGCAAGCCGAGCTGGACCAAGATCAGGCTGCCCTTGAACAGAGCCTCACCCACCTGGAGGACGAGCAGAAGCTGCATCGAGACCAGGCTGCCCTGGACCGAGAGCAGGCTGCTCTGGACCGAGACCAAGCCAAGCTCGATCGAGCCCAGAGTGCGCTCGATCGAGTCAGTGGCGCTCGGAAGGACTACCTGATCGATGAGCTAACAGGGATATTGCGGCGTGGCCCGGGTCTGCTTGAGCTGCAGCACGAGATCGATCGCGCACGGCGACAAGGGCACCCGCTCATCGTCGCCTTCATTGATGTGAACGGCTTGAAGTCCGTGAACGACCGGGAAGGACACGCGGCCGGAGACCAGGTTCTTCGAGAAGTAGCCGAGGCCTTGAGACAGGGACTTCGCTCATATGACCTCATGTTCCGCTACGGGGGCGATGAGTTCATCTGCGCACTCTCAGAAGCAGACATCGAGCATGCCGAACAACGGCTTCGGGGGGTGGCAGATGTACTCGGAAGGGCACCTACTCACGCTTCCATGGATTGGGGGCTCGCGGAATTGGCGGTGACCGACACCCTGGACGACCTTGTGGACCGGGCCGATTCGGCTCTTTACATGGCCCGCCGCAGTCGAGGCGCCCCTGCCACTGAGTAATCGACCCCACTCTTCGCGGGCGAGCGCGCAGAGGCCCTAATACAGAAAGAGAAAAAGGCCGCCGCGCGAATGCGCAGCGGCCCGCTTTCATGTTTCGATGATGGAGGTTAGGCCATCACTCTCACGTTGGAAGCCTGGGCGCCCTTCGGCCCCTGGGTCACCTCGAACTCGACCTTCTGGTTCTCGTCCAAGTTGCGGTAACCCGCTCCGGCAATGGAGCTGAAATGCACGAAAACGTCGGGCCCACCGCCATCCTGCGTGATGAAGCCGTAGCCCTTGTCGCCGTTGAACCACTTCACAGTACCTGTGCTCACGAACAATCCCTCCCTTCTTGCCCATCTCGAGCCTGACCGCTGCTCGATGGTGCGTCGACCCGAAGGTCAAAGAGGGAACTGCTCGAATGATTCACGGTCGCGATTGGTGCCGAACCCTCGAACAAGACTCTACAAGGGTTTCGAAAGAGGCGGGCGAACCTAGGCGGGAAGATTAAGGATGGCTTCGGGGGTGAGTTTGGTCGTGGAGCCGGCCAGCCGAAGCCCCACCATCCCGATTCGACCAGCGGTCCAAGCGCCATTCTTGAGGACTTCGACCTTCATCCAGCCGCCGGCTGTCTCAATGATTCGAAAGATCGTTCCTGGGCCCGTGCGGTACACGCCTACAGGTTGCACAACTCCAGTGTAGTCGTTTACGGCGAGGTCGGTCCGGGCGCGGTCCCCTCCGACCGCTCGCCCTCGTCACTGGTTTGGTTCGCCTCGCCCGGCAATTCCTCGTCTGGAGGCGAGACGACGCCGGCAGCCTCGGCTTCTCGACGTTGATGACGTGCGATCCGCCGTTCCTCTTTCGCCGCCGCCTTTCTCGCCTTCACGCCTTCACGCTGACGCTTTCCATAGGTATCTGGCATGTCCTCATCGTACGGCAATTGTGCCGAGCCGGCGGGTCCCCATCGATTGACGTGAAGGGATGCACGCTTGAGGATGAGCTGAGCGGAAAGGAGCCCGAATGGAGGGGAACCACTTTCACGTGTTCGTCCGCGATGTGGCGGGCGCGTTGGGATGGTTCGCTCGTATCTGGGCAGCGGAGCCCACATATCGCGAAGAACGCATGGCCGTCCTACCGTTTGGCCCCATCCTGTTGGTGCTTGACGAAGACGACGAAGAAACCTTCACAACGATCGGATACGCCACCGCGGACTGCGATGCCGACTTCCGAACAGTCGTTGGCCGCGGTGCCGAAGTGATTGAGGAGCCGGCCGATCGAAGCTGGGGAGTACGCGTCGCGTATCTCAAGGGGCCAGGCCGCATCACCCTGGAACTGGAACAGGAGTTGGTGAGAGCGGACGCGGAGAGCACGCAGCGATAACCCGGCGTCCACTCTCACACATTAAGGGGAGGCTCTGTGCCTCACCCGACTTCGTCGAGCTCGAACACCTTACGGATCTCGATCTCGCCCTCGGCGCCGTACTCGCCGGGGTAGATCTTCGCCATGGCCTCGAACGGGAAGCGCTTGGCCCATTCGACGGCCTCGTCCATCGACTGAACCTGGAGGATCCAGTAACCCGCGATGAGCTCCTTCGCCTCGGGGAACGGCCCCTCGACTACGGTGCGGCTCCCTCCAGAGAACCTGACGCGGGCCCCCTCGGCGCTGGGGTACAGCCCCTGGAGGTCGAGGAGCACTCCCGCGTTCCTGAGCTCGTCGTTGTACTTGCCCATCGCCGCGAGAAGCTCCTCGCCCGGCATCGCCCCCGGTTCGGGATCCCCCTTGGTCATCAACATCACTCGCATCCCCTCCCTCCTTCCTGACCGAGGCACGCCTCGGACGTTCTGGACGGAGTATGACCTGGGCGCTATCTATGCAATCGTGACCCTCGTGATGTTCTTCAACCCGGCATTCCATCAGAGAGACGAGGCGAGCGAACGATGACCACGCGGAAATCGAACTCGTTCTCTCTTGAGGACCTGGCAAACGAGGCTGGCGTCGAGCGCGAGTACGTTCAGCGTCTTATCGAGACGGGTG
>JALYGK010000067.1 GCA_030777105.1 Actinomycetota bacterium
GTGTACTGCACCAGCATGAAGCCGGAGTTGCGTCCGGGTTCGTTCACCAGGAACGCTGGGAGGCCGTTGTTCGTCGCCGGGTCGAGCAACCGGTACAGCCGGCGCTCGGAGATGGAAGCGAGCGACACGGCCGCAGCCGCCACGGAGTCCAGGGCGAGCGCGACCGGCTGGCCGTGGAAGTTGCCTCCGGACAGGACCTCTCCATCTGGAAAGACGACGGGGTTGTCCGAGACGGAGCCCATTTCCGTGGACACGACGTCCGCTGCATGCCGAAGGGCATCGCGGTACGCGCCGTGAACCTGCGGGGCACACCGGAGCGAGTACGCGTCCTGTATCAAATGATGGCTTTCTCGGTGTGAGGCGACGATCTCGCTCTCTTCGAGGAGCGTTCGGAGGTTCGAAGCGGAGTCGGCCTGCCCCGGGTGAGGACGAAGGCGGTGGAGCCGTTCGTCGAATGGCCGGTTCGTCGCCAGAACCGCTTCGATCGTCATGGCCGCGGCAATGTCGGCCGCTTTCGCCAGGCGGCGCCCCCTGTCCAGAGCGAGCGCTCCGACGGCCAGCATCCCCTGCGTGCCGTTGACGAGCGCGATCCCCTCTTTCGGTTCTAGCTCGATCGGTTCGATGCCGGCCTTCTCCAACGCCATCTCAGCGGGCATTCGCTCGCCCTTGAACGAGACGTCGCCCTCCCCAATAAGGGGAAGAGCGAGGTGGGCGAGCGGGGCAAGGTCTCCGGAGGCGCCCAGCGACCCTTGCTGCGGAACCAACGGAAGCAGCTCTTCGTTGAGGAACGAGATCAGGCGGTCGACCACCACCGGCCGAACGCCGGAGTACCCGAGCGCAAGGACGTGCGCCCGGAGCAGGAGCATCGCGCGGACCTCCCATTCGTTGAGAGGCGGCCCCACTCCGACCGCATGAGAGCGCAGCAGATCGACCTGGAGACGCCGGACTTCGTCGTCGGCCAGGCGAACGTTGGCAAGGCTGCCCAGACCCGTCGTCACGCCGTACACGGTTTCGCCAGCCTTGAGCTTGTCCTCGATGACCTGCCGGGACGCCGCCATTCGGTCTCGCGCAGCCGAAGAAAGTTCGACCGGCTCCCCGCGCGCCACCGCCACGACGTCATCGAGCGAAAGCGTCTCCCCCACGACGACCGGCATCCGAGCGAGGCTACCCGAGTTGGGCCATGATGGGTGCATGCGGGTCCTGACGCGAAAGGACGTCGAAAGCCTGCTCGACCTCGATCAGCTCGTCGACGCGCTCGCCGAAGCGATGACCGACGTGAGCTCGGGTTCGGCGTCGCTTGCTCCCCGCGTCGCGGCCTTCGTTCCGGACGTCGAAGGAATGCAGGCGGCCATGCCCGGCTACGTACCGACAATCGGCATCCTCGAGACGAAGCTGGTGAGCGTGTTCCCGCACAACGAACGGCGAGGGTTGCCGTCGCACCAGGCGGTCATCGTGGCGTTCGATCCTGAAACCGGAACGCCGCAGGCTCTGATGGACGCGACGTACATCACGGCCGTTCGAACGGCAGCCGGTTCGGCGCTTTCCGCTCGCCTTCTGGCTCGGGAGAACGCGGCGGTCCTCGCCATCGTCGGAACCGGCGTCCAGGCCAGAGCGCACTGCCGGGCGATCCCCCGAGTCCGTTCCATCGCGGAGATTCGAATCGCCGGACGCGATCGTGAGAAGGTCGAGCGTCTCGTCGAAGAGATGAGACCAGACGTCGCCTCGGCGGTTCGCGAAATGCCGTCCGCGCAAGAGGCGGTCGACGGCGCGGACATCGTCTGCGCCACCACCCACGCGTCCTCTCCGGTCATCGACCGGCAGTGGCTTTCCCCAGGCGTCCACGTCACGTCCGTCGGGGTCAACCGCGACGGGCCGGAGATCGACGCGGCCACGGTCGCGGACGCCCTCGTCGTCGTGGAGTCACGTGAAGCCGCACTGGCGCCGTATCCGGCTGGAGCCACGGACCTCATGTGGCCCATTCGAGACGGCGTCATCACGCCGGACCACATCCATGCCGAGCTGGGCGAACTGGTCACCGGCGCACGCCCCGGCCGGACCTCGGACGACCAGATCACGCTGTACAAGTCCGTGGGGATCGCCGCCGAGGACGCCGCTGCCGCGGCCCTGGTCCTCCGAGCCGCGCAGGAGAAGGACGCCGGGACGGAGGTAGCCCTGTGACGGAACGCCGATGACCATCGTCATCGCCGACCTCGTCTTCGCCCGCGACGAGTGGAAGGCGCGCCATGGTTTCGTCATGCAAGGAGGGCGGATCGTGGATACCGGCGAACCGAAGGACCTGGCCGAGTCGTACCCCGGCGATGAAACCGAGGATTGGGGCGATGTCGCCGTGGTCCCCGGAACGGTCAACGGCCACGGCCACTCGTTCCAGGCGCTGCTCCGCGGGTACGGCGACGACCTGTCGTTCATGTCGTGGCGGGACAACGTTCTGTACCCGTTCTCGGAACGGCTGGACCGCGAAGCGATCAAGACGGGCGCCCTCTTCGACTTCTCGGAGATGGCGAAGGCCGGCGTCACGACCGCCGTCGACTTCTTTTACCTGCACGACCGCGGCAACGAGAACGACCTGGCGGTGATCGAAGCGGCGCGGGAGGTCGGAATTCGGTTGGTGCTGGCGCGTTCGATGTACGACTGGACCGGAGCGCCGAAGCGTTATCAGGAGACTCGGCAGGAGGCGGAACGAAACTTCCGTGATCTTCACGCGGAGCTACGGGGAAGCCACATGGCGTTCGTACAGCCGGCGCCACATTCGATCCACGCCGCGAGCCCCGCGATGATCCAGGCGGGCGCCGAGCTCGCCGAGGAGTTCGACCTGCCGTTCCACATCCACGTCGCCGAAGGCCGGTACGAGCGAGACCGCGCCATCGAGCAGTACGGCATCTCCCCCGTTGCCTTTCTCGATTCGCTCGGAGTCCTCAACGACCGCGCGGTCATGGTTCATTGCGTATGGGTCGACAACGAGGACCTCCTCCTGGTCGCGGAGCGCGGCGCGAAGGTCGTCCACAACCCGTCGGCGAACGCGTTCCTCGGCGACGGCATCGCGCCGGTTCGACAAATGCTCGAGCGCGGAATCCCCGTGTGCCTGGGCACCGACGGCGGGTGCACGAACAGCCGGCAGTCGGTGTTCGAGGAGATGCGGATGGCCGCGCTCGTGGCGAAGGCCGTCGGCCACGACGGCTCCGCGCTCGGCGCCCAAGAGACGTTTCTCATGGGGACGGCCCGAGGAGGAGAAGTTCTCAGGCTCCCCGTGGGAAGGATCGCTCCCGACTATGCCGCCGACCTGGTGGTGATCGGCCTCCACGCGCTCTCCGTACAGCCCGCCGCGACCGCTCCGCAGCAAATCGTCTATTCCATGCAACCCGAAGCCATCGAACGGGTGATTGTGGGCGGAGAAACCATCGTGGAACGCGGCCGGCTGCTGCGCACCGATGAACGCGATATCGTGGCCGCCGTCGGGCAGGTCACCGGGTCGTGGGAGTCGGCCGAGGTAAGCACCCGCTAGACTTCGCCGAATACTCGCCCGCAATCCATGAGGAGCATGGCTTGATTCAGGCGTACCAGCACGGGATCTATCCGCGGTCCGAGGACGTGGTCGCCACCACCAGGGGGCTGGAGCGAGGGCGCACGTCCGAGGACGAGGTCGCCGACGCCTTCAAGAAGGATCGTGTGGAGTTCGTCGAGGTCCAGCAGGAAGCGGGGCTCGACTTCTTCTCCGACGGTCTCCTGCGGTGGCAGGACATCTTTCGGCCGTTGGTCGACGCCACCGAAGGGATGGAAGCCCGAACGCTGGTCCGGTGGTTTAACAACAACTCGTTCTTCCGGGCGCCGGAGCCTGCGGACGAGCTTCGGCTCGCGCCGCTGCCATCGGTGTTCGAGGAAGGCGAAGACATCCCGGAGCCGCGAGTCGCCACGCTGCCATCGCCGTATCTGTTCTCCCGCGCAGCTCAGACCACCCGCGACCGAAACGAGCTGATGGTGGAATTGGCGGCCGCGATCCTCGGACCGGTGGCGGCGGCTCTTGCGGGACGCGGTTACAAGGTCATCCAGCTTCAGGAGCCATGGCTTGCCTACTTTGGTGCCGAAGAGGAGGCGTGGGACAGCTTCGACAAGGCGCTCGGGGAAATGAAGGAAGGACTCGGCGGGAACGCGGACCTCGTCCTCCACACGTACTTCGGTGATGCCGCCCCGGTCATCGACCGCCTGCGGAACCTCCCGGTCGACGCGGTCGGGATTGATCTGGTCGAAACCGACTCGGAGGCACTGGGGAAGGACTGGAGCATCGGCGTGCTGGCCGGCTGCGTTGACGGCCGCAGCTCCATCGTCGAACCCGTCGACGGCACGGTGGAACTGGTCCGCCGGCTTGCGGACGTGGTCGGGGCTCCTCGGTTCTACGTGTCTTCCAACTGCGACCTGGAGTTCTTGCCGAGGGACGTTGCGCGGGAGAAGGTGCTTCGGCTGGGCGAGATCGCGCGGCGCTTGAAGGAGGAACTTGGATGACGAACGACGTCTCGACCCGGCCGCTGCTGACCCACGAGATCGGGTCGCTGGACAAGCCGGGATGGCGAGTAAAGGCCTACGCCGGGAGAGCGCTCGACGAAAAGGACATCGAGGAGGCCCGGACCTGGGGCGACCGGCTCGGCGTGCCAAGGGATGAGGAGCTTCTCGACCTTCTCCGCCGGACGCCGCTCACGACCCGCGAACAGAAGGACGAAGTGAAGCGGTGGTCGAGCCGCTACGCGCTTCGCTTGGAGGAGTCCGCGGGACTCGACGTGGTCTACGACGGCGAGCAGCAACGAAGCGAGATGTACGCGTGGGCCATCGCCCACGCCAAGGGCTTCGAGTGGAGGGGCAGCGTCCGCGCCTTCGACAACAAGTACTACTCGAAGGCCGCGGTCACCGGTCCGATTTCGCTGAAGGAGCCGTACCACAACGAGGAGTTCGCGTTCCTGAACGACATCGCCAACGCGGACCTCAAGGTGCCGATCACCGGCGCGTACACGCTGGCCGACTGGTCGTTCGACGAGTACTACCTCAAGAACGGGAATGGGTCCGCATCGCACGCCAGCCGGAAGGCCGCGCGGCACCAGGCCCGCCGAGAGTTCATCTCGGACCTCGCCCGAAACCTCATCCGCCCGAACGTCGAGGCGTTGCTTTCACTGGGTGCGCGGTGGATCCAGATCGACGAACCGGGTGGGTCCACGGACCCAGAGGAGCTCGACCTGTTCGCGGAGAGCTTCAACCAGAGCGTGGAGGGTCTAAACGGCTTCTTTTCGACGCACCTGTGCTTCTCCGACTACAACCTGTTCTTTCCTGGAATCGAAGCCATGACCGGGTGCCGTCAGTTCTGCGTTGGCTTCGCCAACTACGACAGCCGGGAGCTCGGGACCACCGAGGACGCACGACCCGGCTACCACGTCATCAAGAAGTTCCGTGACCTCCCGTACCGGCCGGCGCTGGGGCTGGGTGTTCTGGACATCCACACGAACTTCATCGAGTCGCCGGAGCTCGTCAGGGACCGGATCCTCTACGCGGTCGACGTGTTCGGCGGTCCCGACCGCATCCATGTCACGCCGGACTGCGGCCTTCGAACTCGTTCATGGGACGTCGCCTACGCCAAGCTCAAGAACATGGTCGAGGGCGTGGCCCTTGCGAAGAAGAAGCTCGGACTGTAGGTCTATCCCTTCACGCCCCTGAGGCATCCCCCATTCGGGGCGGCCGCCATGGGTTCGGACTACCTCGAAGATCCCTCTTGCCACGCCGGGCTGAATAAAGGAACCTCCGCTGCACCAGCCATAAAGGAGTGGACATGGCGCCGGCCGGAGCAGCGGGCGAGCAACCGATCGAACGAATCCGCAAGCTTCTGCGAAGCGACGCGCTGGACATGGAGTTCCAGCCCCTCTTCGACCTGACCGACGGCGGCGTGGTCGGGGTCGAGGCGCTGGCGCGGTTCAGGATGCAGCCCCTTCGCTCCCCAGACGCGTGGTTCCGGGAAGCCGCGGCCGTGGGACTGGGCACCGACGTCGAGATGGTCGCGGTCCGCCGGGCCCTGGACGCGCTGCCGTATCTGTCTCCGGACTTCATGCTCTCGATCAACGCCTCGCCGGCCACCGTGGTGTCCGAGCAGTTCTTCGAAACGCTGGCGAACCGGGCTGCAGATCGGATCGTCGTTGAGGTGAAGGAAGCATCGCTGGTCCGAAACGAGGCCACGTTGTTTTCCGCGTTCGAACGCCTCCGCGATATCGGGATGCGCTTGGCCGTGGACGACGTCAGAAACGACGGCGAATCGTTCGCCGGGATGCTCCGCCTGGCGCCGGAGTTCGTGAAGCTCGACATCTCGCTGTGCCGCTATATCGACCTGGACGAAGGCCGGTTCCACCTGGTCCACGACCTTGTCGATCTCGCTCTCGATGCACATGCCGACGTCATTGCCGAAGGGATTCAGTCGCGTACGGAGTTGGAGGCTCTCCGGCGACTCGGCGTCCGGTACGGTCAGGGGTACTACCTGGCGTTGCCGGGACGGCTGCCACTCGACGGCACCGCAGTCTTCACCGAGGGAGTCACGGTTACGACAACGAGCGCGCCCGCAGTCGCGAGACGCTCCGCCTGATTCACCCGGCAATCGTCTGAAACTCCGTGCTCTGGCTCATACTGGACGAGTCGTCTTCTCGGAGGTGCCGTCCCGATGCCCCAATCCATCGATCGAACTGAACTCCAGCGTCTCCTCAACGAGGGCGCCCAGCTCGTGGAGATCCTCCCTCCGGAAGAGTACGAGGAGGAGCACCTTCCGGGCGCAATGAACCTGCCGCTGAGGAGAATCGAAAGCGCTCCGACCGTCCTCGATCCGCAGCGCCCCGTCGTCGTCTACTGCTGGGATCCCGCTTGAGACCTCAGCCCACGAGCCGCGTGGCGGCTCGAAAGCCTCGGCTTCAAGGAGGTCTACGACTACGAGGCCGGAAAACAGGACTGGTTGGCCGCCGGGCTTCCGACAGAAGGTTGGCTGGCCGAGCTCCCGAGAGCGGGAGACGTCGCCCGCAAGGATGTGCCGACGTGCGGGCTGGCCGAGCGGCTAGGCGATGTGCGGCAACGAGTGGAGAGCGCCGGATGGGACGTCTGCGTGGTCGTGAACGACGAACGGGTCGTCTTTGGGCTCCTGCGTGCCGAGCAACTGCGGCAGCCAGAAGAGCGCCGAGTGGAGGAAGCGATGCGGCCGGGGCCAAGCACGTTCAGGCCCAACGTTCCGATCCACGAGATGGCGGACCACATGGCCACGCACAACATTGAAACTGTTCCCATCACGACGTCCGACGGCCGGTTGGTTGGAGCCCTCAAACGCGAAGACGCCGAGCGGGCGGCACACGAGTTGCATGAGACGCTGGAGCATCACAGACACGGAAAAGACGACGCATGAGCGAGCGGATCGAAGCGACTGACACGGAAGTTCGAGACCGAGTCGCTTGCACCGAATGCGACCGGAGGATCGAACTCTGTTGCTTCTGCGAAGATCCCGATTGCCCAGTTGCTGTCTGCGACCGTTGCATGCGAACCGCGCTTCGCGAGGCGTTGAAGCAGCCCCACACGCACGGCGGCTGATCGTTACGGAACCAGCCGGTAGAACCGCCAGAACTCGGTTTCGATCGGCAGTACGTCGACTCGTGCGAACCCTGCCTCGCTGGCATACCGCTTCAACGTCGGCGGGCGCATGACCGCGCCGGTCGCGGCCGTCTCGGGATCGCCCATGGCATCGGGCAGGCAGCTCACGACGCTCCACCCATAGGCATCTCGCTCCCGGTCGCCGGCGGGAAGCGCGAACTCCTCACCGACCAGCTCGTCGGCGACCAAGACACACCCGGCTTCATCGAGCAACGACCGGGCGGCTCGTAGCGCCTCCACGGGTCGAGACATGTCGTGGAGCGCCTCGAATATCGTGGCCAGGTCGTATCGACCGGAGAAGCCCGGATGGGCAGCGTCGGCCGCGCGGAACGAGACACGGTCGGCGACTCCGCTTTCCATGGCATTCGTTTTCGCCCGCTCGATGGCGTCTTCGTCCAGATCGAACCCGTCGACGGTGATCTTCGAATACGCCTTCGCCATCGCAATGGAGGACCACCCCATGCCGCACGCGATGTCCGCAACGCGCGCCGGCGGATCTCCCCGGAGGCGCTCATCGACCTCGGGAATCGACGGTAGCCACACGTTCGCCAGCAGGTTCACGAACCGGGCGCGGTTGAATTCGGCGCGGCCTTCCGGCTCCCAGGGGAGGGGCGGGATCCCGCCACCCGAACGAAACGCCTCGACCAGGTCCGGAAGCCGGCGACTGCCGCGAACGATGTCGATTGCCTTGTGTGCGGAGAACGAGAGGTTGTCCCTGTCCACGAGCACGGGAATGTGCTCCTCGGGGATGGAGTAGCGGCGGGCCTCCGCGGGCGCAGATGCATTCTCCACGTGGAGAAGCCCGGTGACCGTCTGCTGCTCCAGCCACTCGCGGATGTAGCGCTCCGCCGTCCCGGTCCGTTCCGCCAGTTCGGAGGGCGTCGCCGGCCCGCGCGCGGCCAGGTCGTCGTACAGCCCCAAGCGTTCGCCGAGATAAACGGCGTAGAGGTCGAGTGCGGCGAGCTCCGCTTGCCACAGGCGCCGGGCCAATGGATGGTCGAGAGCTTCGGCCGACTGGCCCGAATAGCTCTCGGACGAGTCGCGGCGTTCGGCCATCGGTCAGTCGAGTGAGGGAAGCTTGATGCCGCCCTCTTTCGCCGCTGAAAGCGCCTCCTCGTAACCGGCGTCGGCGTGCCGGACGACACCGATCCCCGGATCGGCGGTCAGGACTCGTTCCAGGCGTCCTCCGGCGTCCTCGGTCCCGTCCGCGACGACCACCATGCCGGCGTGAATGGAATACCCGATCCCCACGCCTCCGCCGTGATGAACGCTCACCCAGTGGGCGCCGGCGGACGTGTTGAGGAGCGCATTGAGGATGGGCCAGTCGGCGATGGCGTCCGAGCCGTCCTTCATGCCTTCCGTCTCGCGGTACGGCGACGCCACGCTTCCGGCGTCGAGATGATCGCGTCCGATGACGATCGGAGCCGTGACCTCTCCGTTCCGAACAAGCTCGTTGAATACCAGGCCGGCCCTGTCTCGCTCCCCATATCCGAGCCAGCAGATCCTCGCCGGGAGCCCCTGGAACGCCACCCGCTCCTCCGCCATTCGTAGCCACCGCGCCAACCGCTCGTCTTCGGGGAAAAGCGATGCGACGGCGCGGTCGGTGGCCAGGATGTCGGCGGGATCACCCGAGAGGGCGACCCACCGGAACGGCCCCTTTCCCCTGCAGAACATGGGACGAATGAAGGCCTGCACGAAACCGGGATAGTCGAAGGCTCGCTCGTATCCGCCGTCCCGGGCGCCGGACCGAAGGTTGTTGCCGTAGTCGAAGACGACCGCGCCGCGGTCCAGGAATCCGACCATCGCCTCGACGTGCGCGGCCATCGACTGATGGGCTCGCTTCACGTAGTCCTCCGGCGAGCGCGTTCGAAGCTCAGCCGCCTTATCGAGCTCGAGTCCCGCAGGCACGTAGCCGGCAAGCGGATCGTGGGCGCTGGTCTGGTCCGTGACGACGTCCGGGCCAAATCCGCGCCGCACCAAGTCGGGGAACACCTCGGCGGCGTTCCCGAGGAGTCCGATCGAAACGGCTTCCCCAGAGTCGCGGGCATCTTCGGCCCATCGAACCGCGTCCTCGACGGAATCCGTTTCCCGATCCAGGTATCGGGTCTTGATGCGGCGTTCGATGCGAGCGGGGTCGACTTCCACGACCAGCGCCACCCCTTCGTTCATCGTCACCGCGAGCGGCTGCGCGCCGCCCATGCCGCCGAGTCCGGCCGAGAGGACGATTCGCCCCTTCAGCGAACCGTCGAACCGTTGCGCGGCCAGTTCGCCGAGCGTCTCGTACGTGCCCTGGAGGATCCCCTGCGTCCCGATGTAGATCCACGATCCCGCCGTCATCTGGCCGTACATCGTCAGGCCGGCCCGCTCGAGCTCCCAGAACGTCTCCCAGTCCGCCCACTTCGGGACGAGCATCGCGTTCGAGATCAAGACCCGCGGAGCGGAGGGTTGCGTTCGAAACACCGCGACGGGCTTCCCGGACTGGACCAGCAGCGTCTCGTCGCTTTCCAGGTCGCGAAGCGTACGGACGATCCGGTCGAATGCTTCCCACGACCGTGCGGCCTTCCCCGTCCCGCCGTAGACGATGAGATCCTCCGGCCGCTCGGCGACCTCGGGGTCGAGGTTGTTCATCAGCATGCGAAGCGCGGCTTCCTGTGGCCAGGCCTTGCAGGAGATGTCGCGCCCGCGAGCAGCCCGGACTTCGGGTGCGGTGGAGGACCTCACGCCTCCAGCATCCGACGACGCCCTCGCCGCCGCAACCCGAATCAGGACGCCGGCGCCCGGAGCGCCTCGAGGTCCTGGAGGACTTCCTCGGCGTGTCCGGCGATATCGCTCACCCGATACGCCCTGGCGATCCGCCCGTCCGGGTCGATCACGTACGTCCGGCGCTTCGCCTGATGCCGGGAGCGCTCCTGCGGCGACCGCTTCGTCTCGTAGAGTTCGCCAACCGTTCGGTCGACGTCGGACAGAAGGCGAAACGGGAAGCCGTTGTTCTCCGCAAACTTGCGGTTCTTCTCCGGAGGGTCGAACGAGATTCCGAGTATGTCCACACCCGTCTGTTCGAACTCCGGGGCTCGATCACGGAACCCCCTTCCTTCGGTCGTTCAACCGGAGGTCATCGCCGCCGGGTACCACCACAGCACGAGCCACCGGCCGCCGAAGTCCGACAGCGACACCGGGTTTCCGTGTTGGTCGGGAAGCGTGAAGTCCGGCGCGGCGGTTCCTTCAGCGAGCACCGGAAGTCCCCTCGCTCATGCCATCGCCGGCTCGACCGCCTTCACCGGGACCGAACCGGCAACGGTGGTTCCCTCGCCGGGACGGGAGCTCACCTCGAGCGTCCCTTCGAGCGCGGCCAGACGGTCGGCCATGTTCTGAAGCCCCGAACCCCTCGGCGTCCGGTCGGGATCGAAACCGACCCCGTCGTCTTGGACCTGGAATCGAAGCTCTCCATCGGCGGCGGAGAGCCGCACGACCGCGCGTGATGCCTTGGCGTACTTGCTCATGTTCTGAAGCGCCTCCAGGCAACAGAAGTACACGGCCGCCTCGACCTCCTGCGGATAGCGGCCCACGCCGTTGGGTTCGACGTCCACTTGGAGCGGAACCTTCCGGGCCTGAGCCGTGAGCGCAGCGGGAAGTCCCTGGTCCGCGAGCAGCGGCGGGTAGATCCCCCGCGCCAGGTCCCGAAGCGTCTCGAGCGCGTCGATCGTCTCCTGCTCCACTTCAGACAGCATCTGCTCCGCCCGGTCGTGGTCCCGGCCGCTCAGCTGGCGGGCCAGGCGGAGCTTGACCGACAGCGCGACGAGCTGCTGCTGCGCGCCGTCGTGGATGTTTCGCTCCAGCCGGCGTCGTTCGGCGTCCTGCGCGGCCACGATTCGCTGCCGCGACGCCTGAAGCTCCTCCAGCTTCGCCTGGAGCTCCGCGGTCAGCCGAACGTTCCGGAGAACCAGCGCCGCTTGTGACGCCACACCGGACAGCAGCTTCTCTTCCTCCGGCGTGAGCGACTCGCCCCGCGGTTTGGTGACCGAGAGGGCCCCCAGCAGCTCGTTCTGGTGCTTCACGGCGAACACCGCATCCACGTTCGCAATGGCCGGCACGTCTTCGCCCGCCACCGGCACCGCGGCACGCGGCAACGACTCTTCAGGCCACGACGCCGCCGGACGCAGCTCCTTTCCAACCTTCAACCACACCATCGCGTGGTTCGCTCCCGTTCCTTCTCCAAGGATCCTCGCCATGGTCGGAAGCAGGTCTTCGACGGCGAATGCCCCTCCCATTCGTTCGGAGAACTCGGAGAGGATCTCGTACGGAGTGGCGCGCTTCCCGTACACCAAACGGTTGGCGAGATGGCGCGCCCTCTCCCTCGCGGGCTGGAAGGCCAGGGCGATGATCACAGCGGCCGCGATGTTGAGGAGCCGGTTCGTTCCGGCCCCCGCAACGAGCGTCCCTATCCCGACGACGATTCCAACGTAGAGGGCCGTCATGAACGCGGCGAGGAGACCGAACACCACGGTCTTCTTGATGACGATGTCGACGTCAAACAGTCGGTACTTCAGGATGCCGATCCCGGCCGATACCGGAATCGCCATAAAAGCGAGGAAGCCGGCGACGTCATCGACGACGGATCCCTCCGGCGGAAGGAGGCCAATGGCTTCCGCGATACCGGAGAACAGCATGTAACCGGCCAAGA
>JALYGK010000068.1 GCA_030777105.1 Actinomycetota bacterium
GAAGGCGACGAAGAACGCGAGGAACAGCCACCGGGCGGTCGAGGCCGCCAGCGGCAGCGCCTCGAGGGCGCGCACGTCGAACGTGGGCTCGCCGAGCGCCGAGCCGGCCCGGAAGTACAGGAACAGGATCGCGGCGAACAGGAACGCGGAGCCGGCCATCGTGAACAGGAAGAACTTCACGGCCGCGTAGACGCGCCGTTCGCTCCCCCACGTCCCGATGATCAGGTACATCGGGAACAGAATCGCCTCGAAGAACAGGAAGAACAGAAGAAGGTCCAGCGCGAGGAACGATCCAAGCATCGCGGTCTCGAGAATCAGGAACGAGACCATGAAGTACTTCACCTGGTGCTCCAGGCGCCAGGAGACCAGGATCGCTGCCGGCATCAGGAACGTCGTCAGCACGACCAGCCACAGGCTGATCCCGTCGACGCCCAGGATGTATTGGAAATTCAGCCCTCCAACCCACACCGCACGATCGACCAGCTGAAACCCCGGCGCCGACTCGTACGCCGCGAGCATTCCGAGCGAGAACAAGAAGGTGGCCACGGCGACCGCGAGTGCGGCCACTCGATGGGCGGGGGCCCAGCGCCCTGGAATGACCGCCATGAGCACCGCCCCCGCCAGAGGGAGGAAGGTGATGACCGTGAGCCAGGGAAAGCCGCCTTCGGTCGTCGGCGCAATCGGCTGCATCTAGAACCTCACCGCCAGGTACCACAGGATGCCCACGGCGCCGAGGAGGAGCCCCACCGCGTACGTCCGGACGAAGCCGGTTTGAATCCCTCTGGCGAGTGACGCAATCCCGGCAAACGCCCGGCCCAGCCCGCCGATGGCCCCGTCGATGAACCGAACGTCGACGACGTAGGCGGCAAATGCGGCGCCGAGCTTGCCGGGCGCGACCAGTCCGCCCGAGTAGAAATCATTGACGAAGAGCGCTCGTTCCAGAGCTCGCTTCGGACCGGCCAGTCTCACCCGGAGCGCCTGCCAATCGATCCGACCAGAGAGGTAGATAAAGAACGCCAGCCCGATTCCGGCCAGAGCTATGGCGGTGGAGATCACCCCCAGCACGAACTCCGAGGGTCCGGCGTGAACCTCGCTGGGCTCGCCGACAACCGGCTCGAGAAACGTCGGAAGGGGCCCGGCGGTGGCGGAGAACCCCAGCACTCCGCCCAGTGCCGACGCAACCGCCAGGATGATCAGAACCACCCGCATCAACTGCGGCGGGTCGTGGGGTTCCGTTTCGGTCCTCCGCGAGCCGAAGAATGTCATGAACGTGGCTCGGCTGATGTAGATGGCCGTGAGGAGCGCCCCAACGAGCGCAGCGATCCAGAGACCCGTCCGACCGCCGTGGCTTGCGGCCGCAATGACCTGGTCCTTGGCGAAGAAGCCGGACAGCGGCCAGATCCCCGCCATGGCGAGCCACCCGATCAACCATGTCGCCCCGGTAACCGGCATGGCCTCTCGCAGAGCGCCCATCTTCATCATGTCGGTCTCTTCGTGCAGGCCGTGCATGACGCTCCCCGCTCCGAGGAACAGCAGCGCCTTGAAGAACGCGTGCGCGACCAGCAGGAAGATGGCGGCCGTGTACGCACCCAACCCCGCCCCGAAGAACATGAACCCGAGCTGGCTCATCGTCGAGTAGGCCAGCATGCGTTTGATGTCGTCTTGCGCCACCGCGGCGAGACCGGCGTAGATCGCCGTCAGGATGCCGACCACGGCAACGACGTCCAGGGCGACCGTCGACGCCTCGAAGATGGGGTGGGCCCTGACGACCAGGTAGACCCCAGCCGTCACCATGGTCGCGGCGTGGATCAGGGCAGAGACCGGCGTGGGACCCTCCATGGCGTCGGGCAGCCAGACGTGAAGCGGCAGCTGCGCCGACTTCCCGACGGCGCCGGCGAACAGGAGCAACGCCATCACCGTCGCCGTCCCGTTCGCCAAACCCTCGGCGCCGCGAAACACCACGTCGAAGTCCAGCGACCCAAAGGTGAGCCAGATGAAGATGATCCCGATGAGGAAGGCCACATCACCTATTCGTGTGGTGATGAATGCTTTCTTTGCCGCGTCGGCCGCGGACTTCCGATCGAACCAGAACCCGATTAGCAGGTAGGAACAGAGTCCGACACCCTCCCACCCGAGATAGAGAAGAACGAAGTTGTCGGCAAGGACCAGCACGAGCATGAAGAACACGAACAGGTTCATGTAGCCGAAGAACCGCGAGTACCTCGGGTCGCCGTCCATGTACTCGATCGAATAGAAGTGGATGACCGCGCCGACCCCCGTGACCGACAGCGCCATCACCATCGAGAGCTGGTCGATCCGGAGATCCATTCCCACGCGAAGGAGTCCAACATCCATCCAGTCGAACAGGTGAGTGACGAAGGCCCTGGACTCCGCCGGGTTGCCGAGCAGTGAGAAGAGCGTCAGCAGCGAAAGGACGAAGGAGCCGGCAACCACAAAGGACCCCAGCCATCCGGCGGACCGCCCGCGCCACCTGCGTCCAGTGAGGAGAAGAACCGCCGACGCAATGAGCGGAAGCAGCGGAATCAGCGCGACGACGGCCGCCGAGGGGCGTTGGGCGGCGACCGACGCTTCCACTGCTTCCTAGCCCCTAAGAAGACTGGCGTCGTCGACGTCGGCGCTTCTGCGCTTCCGGTACAGCGTGACGATGATCGCCAGCCCGACCACCACCTCCGCCGCCGCGACGACCATCGAGAAGAACGCCAGGACCTGACCCGTCACGTTCCCGTGCTGCCGGGAGAACGCCACCAGCGCCAGATTCACCGCGTTCAGCTGGAGTTCGACCGACATGAAGATGACCAGCGCGTTCCGGCGAACCAGGACCCCAACCGTCCCGATGGTGAAGAGAAGCGCCGAGACCAGAAGGAAATAGGAGATCGGCGTCCTCATCGCGGCGCCCCCGCCTCCGCCGGCTCTCCCTCTTCCGAGTCAACGTCGAAGTCGACCGTCTCTTCTTCGCCGACGCGTCGCCGTCCGTGAAGCATGGCGCCGATGGCGGCGATGATGAGCAGGATCGACGTGACCTCGAAGGGGAAGAAGTACGAGTTGAAGAGCACCTCGGCCAGCCCTTCGACCGAGCTCGCCCGGCTGAAGTCCGGGAGCTGCCCGCGCGAGAACCCGACTCCCAGACGAACTGCCAGGACCACCTCGGCGACGAGGCCGACTCCCAACAACACCGCGAAGATCCGCTGCCCCTTGAGCTGCTCCGTGAGCGGGACATCTCGAGCCACGCCGAGGAGCATCAGGACGAACAGGAAGAGCACCATGATCGCGCCCGCGTAGACGATGATCTGAACCACGAACAGGAACGGCGATCCCAGAATGAGGAAGAAGACCGCGAGCGTGAAGAAGTTCACGATCAGGAACAGCGCGGCGTGGACAGCGTTCCGCGCCAGGACCATCGCGACGCCGGACAGCACCGAGATCGGGGCGATCACCCAGAAGGCGATCAAGTCGGCCATTACTTCCCCTGTTCGGTGCCGGGAGCCGTCCCGAGCGGTGGCGGCGGCTCGAGGAGCTGCCACTTCTCCAGGATGGCGTCCTCGCGGGTTTCGAAAGCCATCTCGAAGTTGTTGGTGAGCGTCAGGGCGCGTGTCGGGCACGCCTCCACGCAGAGCCCGCACATGATGCAGCGCAGGTAGTTGATTTGGTACACGCGGGCGTATCGTTCGCCGGCCGACACACGGTTGTCATCGGTGTTGTCCTCGCCCTCGACGTAGATCGCGTCGGCTGGGCAAGCCCAGGCGCACAGCTCGCAGCCGATGCACTTCTCCAAACCGTTCTCGTGCCGGTTGAGCAGGTGGCGGCCCGAATGCGAACGAGGAGGGAGCGGCGGAATCTCGCTCGGATACTCCCGGGTCACGTCCCGCCGAAAGACCTGCCTGAACGTCACGGAGAGCCCGCCGGCAATCCGCCGAACGGCTTCGACGAACGCGCCGGCCAAGCCCCTTCGCTCTCTCGGTTCCTGGACCCTCATGCGCTCGCTCCCCGAGGTCGGAGCAGATCTTGTTCGCTCTCGAATGCGGATCGCGGTGGATTCGTAAACAGAGGTGTCACAAGCAACAGGACGGCGACCGTTCCCGACGCGATGATCACGGCGGCTCGCCCGTCGCTGTAGATGTTCGGAAGGACGATCGAGGCCGCCGTGATCAGGATCCACAGCAGCCCGACAGGGATCATGACCTTCCAGCCAAAGTTCATCAGGCGGTCGTACCGGAGCCGTGGAATGGTGGCTCTGATCCAGATGAGGCCGTAGAGAACGATGAAGAGCTTCACCAAGAACCACAGCAACGGCCATAACCACGGAACAAAGTCGAAGATCGGTCCTCGCCACCCGCCCAAGAACAGCGTGACACCGACCGCAGCCACCGTGATCGTGTGCATGTACTCCGCCAGGAAGAACATCGCGAACTTGATGCCGGAATACTCGGTGTGATAGCCCGCGACGAGCTCCGTCTCGGCTTCCGGCAAGTCGAACGGTGGACGGTTCGTCTCGGCCGTGGCCGCGATCATGTAGATCAGGAACGCCGGGAATTGAAGGAACACGTTCCATTTGGGCAGCCACCCCAGACCCGGAACGCCGAAGTGCCTCGCCTGCACCTCAACGATCTCGGACATCCGAAGCGATCCGCTGTACAGGAGGACGGCGACCAACGCGAGGCTCAGTCCGAGTTCGTACGAGATCATCTGCGCGGTCGAGCGGATGCTGCCGAGCAGCGGATAGTTCGACCCGCTCGCCCATCCGGCCAGGACCACGCCGTACACGGCCACCGACGCCATGGCGAGGACCCACAGAATGCCGACGTTCAGATCACTGATCTGGAACGGAATATGGCGTCCAAAGAGCTCGACGCCCGTGCCGAACGGAATGACCGCGAACCCGAGCATCGCCGGAACCATCGACGCCAGCGGCGCGAGGAGGAACACCGGCCGGTCCGCAGTCACCGGCGTTACTCCCTCCTTGAAGAAGAGCTTGATGCCATCGGCGAGGGTGACGAGCACACCCGCGGGGCCGGCCCGACTCGGCCCGATCCGCACCTGCATGTCGGCGATGACCTTTCGCTCCAGCCACACGACGAGCATGACCGTGACCAGCATGAAACCGAAGATCACGACGACTCGCGCCACGAGCAGGATCCACCCGACCCAGTCGATGGCCGCGATCATGCGGTCACCTTTGCTTCCGCCGGTTCGAGGGTCGCCCGCGTAACGAGACGGCCGGAAAGGATGGTGCTCACGGCGAATCCGGGCTGGTTGAACGGAACGAACACGGCGCCTTCAGCGATATGCGGCGTGACGCGAACCGGCAACGTCGCTTCGCCGCCGTCCGTCCGAACGGTTGCGGTTTGGCCGTCGGTGAGTCCGAGTCGTTCGGCATCGGCCGTATTGACCTCGACGAATGAGGGCTCCCCCAGCGCTTCCTTCAAGAGATCCGCGCCCTTCGTGAGCGTCCCCTCGTCGACAAGCAGCGGATACGTGAAGAGGGTCAGGTCACCAGTGCGCGGCTGTTCGACTGGCGTCGAAGCGTTGGCCTCTTCTGCCGATTGCGGCGGCGCGGAGGTGCCACGAGCGGTGGAGTCAGACGGCGGCGGCGCCACGACCCGAGCCATTTCTTCATGGAGCTCGTTGAGCGAATGAAACCCCATGTCGGCGCCCATCGCTTCGGACAGCTCCTGGAAGATCTCCCATTCGGACCTGGCCAGCCCTTGTGGCGGCCTGACGGCTCGAAGCCGTTGTGCGCGCCCCTCCCAGTTCGTGTAGTGGCCGTCCTTCTCGAGGTACGGCGCGGCGGGGAGCATGGCGTCCGCGTAGATCTGCATGGCATCTGACGAGATATCGACCACGACCTTGTACGGAACGTTCCGGAGCGCCTGCTCGACCAGCGACGCGTTGGGGAAGTCCGTGAGTGGATCCACGCCCACCAAAAACAGGACGTCCAGCTCCTTGTTCGCCGCAGCTTCGATGATCTCCGCGGTATCACGGCCTCGCCGGTTCGGCAGGAGCGTCCCCCACGCCACCTCGACCATCGAGCGTTCGCCGTCATCCTCCACCGCCTTGCCGCCGGGCAGCAGCGCAGGATGCAATCCCGCTCGAAGCGCCCCTCGGTCGTTAGCTCGGCGACACAGAAGCGAGAACCGGGCCCCGGTACTTTCGGCCAGTGCTGTGGCAGCTTCGACGGCTCCCTCGATTTCGAGCAGCCCCGGTCCCGCCAGGACCACACCAGCCTCGCCGGCTTCGCGGAGCGCGGACGAAAGGCGGGCTTCGATCGTCGATCCTTCGCCCGATTCGCCGCCAGTCTCTGAACCGATGCGTGAAAGGAGCACCGCCTCGTCACCCGGCCGGCACAGGATGTGCTCCCCGACGTCCCAGAGCCGCGTTCGGCGCGGGTGAATGACGAACACGCGCGCGCCGGATTTCCGAACCGCCTTCCGAATCCGCAGGTGCAGGATCGGAAGTTCCTGCTCGGCGTCCATGCCGACCAGCACGATCGCCTTCGCTCGCTCGACGTCCTGATACGTCACCGGCATTTCCGCCGCCTGAGCCTGCTCCGCGGGCAGCGCGCCGGGGTCTCCACCAGTGACCCGATGGTCGATGTCATTCGTCTGGAACGCGGTCCGGGCGAGCTTCGACAGCGCGAAGGCGTCCTCGTCCGAGAGCCTCCCGCCGGCCAGCACCGCGACCCGCTTGTCCCTGCACCAGCCGGCGATGGCGGAAAGCGCCTCGGCGAACGACACCGGCTCGAGTCCGGGGTCACGCAGCAGCGGCGTGGTCAAACGGTTCCGATCGTCGGGGAAGTTGAACGCGAAGCGGCCCTTGTCGCACAGCCACGCGTCGTTCACGTCGTAGTTGTCGCGCGCCAGGTGCCGGACGACTTCGCCGCGACGGAGGTCGACCCGGAGGTTGCAGCCGCACGCGCAGTGCGGGCAGATCGAATCGCCGGACTTGAGGTCGAACGGTCTTGCTGCGAATCGGTACGTGGTGGCGGTGAGGGCTCCCACGGGACAGATCTGGATGGTGTTCCCGGAGAATGGGCTCTTGAAGTCCTCGCCGGGGGCGATGCTCACCTGCTCGGCGGCTCCGCGGTCAAAGAGCTCGATGAACCGGTCGCCGGAGATCTCGTCGCAGAAACGGGTGCAGCGAGCACAGAGCACGCACCGTTCGCGGTCCAGGGCGACCAGTGAGGATAGGGGCAGCGGCTTCCGGTAGGTCCTCTTCGCTTCCGTGTACCGGCTCTCCCCCGGCCCGTACGCGAGGGCCTGGTCCTGAAGCGGGCACTCGCCGCCCCGGTCGCACACCGGGCAGTCGAGTGGATGGTTGATCAGCAGGAACTCGAGTACGGAGACCTGCGCCTTCTCCACCTCGTCGTCGGTGAACTGCGTATGGACCACCAATCCCTCCGCCACCGGCGTGGAGCAGGACGTCATCAGCTTTCGCTGTCCCTCGACCTTCACGTAGCACTGCCGGCACGCGGCCACCGGTTCCAGGAGCGGGTGGTCGCAGAAGCGCGGGATCTCGATGCCGAGCTCCTCTGCGGCGCGAATGATGAGCGTGCCTTTCGGAACGGTGACTTCCTTGCCGTCGATGGTGAGGGTCACCATCTGCTGGCCGTTGCCGTTCGTCACGACAGCACCTCGCCGAGTTCGATCTCCCTGCCCTCGGGCAGGACTTGCTCCAGGGCACCCGTGGTGCCGCCGGTTCGCGCGGTGACTGCCTCGACGCGCGGACGCTCCTCTTCCTTCAGGGGGCAGCGGCCCAGACGGACGTGTTGTTCGTATTCGTCGCGGAAGTACTTGATCGAGGAATCGAGTGGCGACACAGCGCCGTCGGCCAGCGCGCAGAACGACTTGAACAACATGTTTCCCGCGACCTCCCTGATGAGGTCGATGTCTTCGGACTTGCCGTCCCCACGCTCCATCCGGCGAAGGACCCGAGCCAGCCACCAGGTCCCCTCCCGGCACGGCGTGCACTTGCCGCACGACTCGTGCGCGTAGAACTGCGTGAACCGGAGCGTCGAGTCCACGATGCAGTCCCGTTCGTCCAGCACGATCATGGCCCCCGTTCCCAGGAGCGACCCGGCGGCCTGGATTGAATCGAAGTCGAGCGGCGTGTCGAGGTGGTCGGCGGTGAGATACGGCGTCGAGGACCCGCCCGGCGTCCACGCCTTCAGGGCCCTGCCGTCGCGGATCCCGCCGGCGTATTCCTCGATGAGGGCCCTGGCCGGCGTTCCCATCGGAGCCTCGTAGTTCCCCGGCCGGTTGACCTTCCCCGAGACCGAAAAGACCTTCGGACCGGTCGACTTCTCCGGGCCGATGCCCGCGAACCAGCCGGAGCCGCGATCAACGATGTGCGGCACGCACGCCAGTGTTTCGACGTTGTTGATGATCGTCGGAGAGCGGTAGAGGCCCTCGACCGCCGGGTAGGGAGGCCGAAGCCGTGGCTGCCCCCTGTATCCCTCGAGCGATTCGAGGAGCGCCGTTTCTTCGCCGCAGATGTAGGCACCAGCGCCTCGATGGACGACAACCTCCAGGTCGAACCCGGAACGGAGGATGTTTCGCCCGAAGTACCCGCGGTCGTAGGCCTCCGCGACGGCCCGCTCGATAACCGTCCCCGGCCACACGAACTCGCCGCGACAATAGATGAACGCCGTGTTGGATTGGTTGGCGAACGCGCAGATCGCGATGCCTTCGAGCAACTGGTGCGGGTCGCGTTCGATGAGCTCGCGATCCTTGAAGGTGCCCGGCTCGCTTTCGTCGGCGTTGACCACCACGAACACCGGCTTGCCGGTGTCCTTGGGCGTCAGCGACCACTTTGATCCCGTGGGAAACCCGGCACCGCCACGGCCACGGAGGCCGGATGCCTTGATCTCCTCGATGATGTCCTCCGGATTCATCCCGAGCGCCTTGCGAAGCGCCTGGTAACCGCCGGCATGCTCGTATCCGTCGATCCCCACCGCGTCGGGATCGCCCCACCGCGCCGTAAGGACCGGCTCGAACTCAGACATCTGCGCTCTCTGTCGCGGAGTGTTGGGGTCGTGCCGGTCCCTCACCCATCGGTCCCTGAGCAGACCCGTCCGGAGGGACCTCGGCTTCAGCCGGCACGGGTTCGTCGGATCCGCGGAGGCTTCCGACCCCGGCAAGGGTCAGCGACACTTCCTTCAGCTCCGCGGGGACTCCACCCCGGGACGCTTCAGGGACCTGGCCGCCTTGAATCGATTCGATCATCTGCTCAAGCTGCTCCTCGCTGACCTTGTCGTAGAACAGGTAGTTCACGGCGAGCACCGGGGCCTTGTCGCACGCCGCCATGCACTCTTCTTCCTCCAGCGTGAACAGCCCATCTCCGGTCATCCGAACTGACTCCTCGCCGAGGATCTCGGTCGCCCGCTCCATCAGCCGCCGCCCGCCGAGAAGAGCGCACGAGGGATTTGTGCAGATCGAGATGACGTACTTCCCTGCCGGGTGGAGCTTCACCATGGTGTAGAACGTCGCGACGGCCTCCACCTCGGCGGTGGTGAGTCCGATGATCTCGGCGACCTCTCGCATGCCCTGCCGTGGAACCCACCCGACCTCCGACTGGACGAGATAGAGGAGCGGTAACAACGCCGACCGGCGCGTTGGGTACTTGGCGACGATGCGCTCGGCCAGTCGCCGCTTCTCCTCGCTCAGGACCGGGCCTTCGACGTCAGCGACGGCGAACCGAGCCTCCCCACCCACCTGTCCCGTCTGCCAGACCGGGCGGCGAAGCGCACCATCACCATCGCGATCGTCGCCGGTGGGCTGCCGGTCGGGCGGAATCATCGGTCGACGTCTCCCATGACCGGGTCGACGCTGGCGACGGCCGCGATAACGTCCGCGACCAGTGCGCCTTCGACCATCTTCGGGACGGCCTGAAGGTTGTACAAGCTTGGGCCCCGGATGTGAACGCGATACGGCCGGTTGCCTCCGTTGGAGACGACGTAGTGGGCTTTCTCGCCGCGCGGCGACTCGACGGCCTCATAGACATCGCCGGCGGGAACCTTGAAGCCCTGGGTCACGATCTTGAAGTGGTTGATCAGGGCTTCCATGGACTCTTCCATGATGTGCTTCACGTACGCTTCGGAGTTCCCGATGCCGTCGGGTCCGACCTCCAGCTCCGCGGGCCACCGAAGCTTCGGGTCTTCGATCATCACCGGACCTGGTTCCAACCGCTCCAGGCACTGCTCGACGATCCGAAGCGACTGCCGCATCTCCTCCACGCGCACCTGATATCGAGCGAAGCAGTCGCTCTCCGTGCGGACCGGCACGGAGAAGTCGTACGTCTCATAGCCGCTGTACGGCATGGTCTTCCGGAGATCCCACGGGACGCCGGCGGCCCGGAGCAACGGGCCGGTGACGCCGAGCGACATGAGGTCCTCCGCCGAGACGTAGCCGATCCCGACCGTCCGCTGGCGCCAGATCGGGTTATCGGTCAGGAGCTCCTCGTATTCATTGATGCGCCCCGGCATCAGGTTCAAGAAGCGACGGATCCGCTCTTCTGCACCTTCGGGAAGGTCCATGAGAAGCCCGCCGATCCGCATGTATGCGAAGTTCATGCGCAGGCCCGTGATGGCTTCGAAGATTCCGCTGATCAGCTCCCGCTCACGAAACCCGTAGAGCATCATCGAGATGGCGCCCAGCTCGAGGCCGGTGGTGGCAAGCCACACCAGGTGGCTCGCAATTCGCTGGAGCTCGGACACCATCACCCGGATCACCTGTGCGCGGGGAGGCGGCTCGATTCCGAGAAGGCGCTCCACGGCGCCGCAATAGGCCTGCTCCTCGAAGAAGTTCGAGAGGTAGTCCGCGCGCGTCACGAACGCGACTCCCTGCTGCCACGTCCGGTACTCGGTGTTCTTCTCGATGCCGGTCTGGAGGTACCCGATGACCGGACGGCAGGCCACCACGTACTCACCGTCCAGCTCCAGGACCAACCGCAGGACTCCGTGGGTGGAGGGGTGCTGGGGCCCCATGTTGATGACCATGGTTTCCTCGCGAACCTGCTGGACGGTCGCGCTCGACCCGCCCATTCGCGCGCCTCCCACCTCGGGGATGTCGCCCATCACAGCCCCCGCTGGTCGGGCGGAGGGATGAACGCGCCCTTGTAGGCCGTGTTGACCCCGCCCATTCCCTCGTCCTTGCGAAGCGGATACCCGACCCAGTCCTCCGGCATCTGGATCCGCCGAAGATCGGGATGCCCCTCGAACACGATCCCGAAGAAGTCGTATACCTCGCGCTCCGCCCAGTTGGCGCCCGGGAACAGCGGGGTGATGGAGGCCATGCGCGGCGCAGACCCGGCAAGCCCGACCTTCACCCGGACGCGGTGCCGGCGCTCCATGGAGAGCAGGTGGTAGACCACCCAGAACCGGGGGTCGAGATCGGGCCAGTCAGTCGCCGTGATGTCGGAGAGGAAGTCAAACCGGAGGTCTCCTTCAGACCGGAGGTATTCCATGGCGGCCACGACGTCACCCGGCGCGACGACCACACTCACGTCCCCGCGGACCTCCATTGCGTCCGGAAACCGGTTCCGAAGACGACCGGCCAGCTCTGCCGGCCGCACTACTTGATCCTCGCTTCTCGCTGCACCTTTCGATGCAGCCGGAGGATCGCGTACATCAACATCTCGGGGCGCGGAGGGCACCCCGGTGTGTAAATGTCGACCGGAACGATGGTGTCGACGCCCTGGACCAGACCGTAGTTGTTGAACATGCCGCCCGTCGAGGCGCACACGCCCATCGAGATGACCCACTTCGGCTCCGGCATCTGGTCGTAGATCTGCCTGACCACCGGCGCCATCTTCTGAGACACCCGGCCGGCCACGATCATGAGGTCCGCCTGCCGTGGCGAAGCCCGGAAGATCTCCATCCCCCACCGCGCCAGGTCATAGTGCGCCGCGCCGGTCGCCATCATCTCGATGGCGCAACACGCCAGACCGAACGTTGCCGGCCACATCGAGTTCTTCCGGGCCCACGCCAGGGCCTTCCCCACGGTCGTCAGGAGGATGCCTCGACGGACCTCCTCTTCAAGGTCGTCCTGTGTCTGTCCGGTGACCACGCCCGGAAGACGCTGTACGGGCATTCAGACCCCCCTTCGTACCGGCGGGGCGGCCGGCGGCCGGTCGCCGAGCGTGCGCTCGACCTCAGGAGCGAGCCCTTCAATAGCGCCGGCCGTCCTTCGAGCCGGTCGCTGCGGACCTTCCCACTCCAGTCCACCCTTCTGCCACACGTACACGAAGGCCACGAACACCAGCCCGATGAACACCATCATCTCGACCAATCCGAACAAACCGAGGGAGCGAAAGGCGACAGCCCAGGGAAAGAGGAAGATCGTTTCGATGTCGAAGATGATGAACAGCATCGCCACCACGTAGAACTTGACGGGGAACTTGGTCGCCTTTGGCAGGCGGATCGGCTCCATGCCGGATTCGTAGGGAGCCACCTTGATCGGGTTCGGCCGGTGCGGCCTGAGCAGCGCCGAAGCGGCCAACGAGAGGACGGCGAACCCCCCGGCTAGGATGGCGAGGACGACGATCGGAACGAACCCGTCGGTCATCCTTATCCCCTGGGCGCCATTGAGGTCAGCGCGTGCATGAGCTTGTCCTTCTTTCCGCCGCTCTTCCCGTCGGTGAGATTCGCCATGAAGAGCAGCGCGAACTCCATGGCCTTGCGTCTCGGGAACCCGTACTTCACCGCGAGGTGCATGAACTGTGGATGGCCGATCATTCGGACCCAGTTTCGGCCGATCGAGTAGTAGCGGCCGTACCGTTCGCGCAGCAATGTCGGGTACATGTGGGCGACGGCCGGCCGGTTCCGGGCGAGCGCGTCCACGATGAGCTCGGCAGCCAGCTCGCCGCTCTCCATGGCATAGGCGATCCCCTCGCCGTTGAACGGGTTCGTCAGTCCACCCGCGTCACCAACGAGCAACAGCCCCGGGACGGCCAGCGGATACCGGTTCATCCCCATCGGAATGGGGCCGGAGAGGACCGGACCGATGGCGTTGTCGTCGTTGATCCCCCACTCCGCCGGCAGCTGCGCCACGAACTGATCGAGTAGCTTTCGCGCGGAGACTTCCTTGAAGCGAGTGAACGAGTTCAGGAGGCCCGCGCCGACGTTCACCACGCCGTCACCGAGAGGGAAGATCCACCCGTACCCCGCCATCACACCGCCGGTCACTTCGTCGGGGAGGTTGACGAACGCTTCGAGCACCGGCTCCTGCGGCCGGGGGATTCGATAGTAGCGACGAGCGGCGATCCCCATCGGACGCGACTCGTCACGCCGAACGCCGGCGTGCGCAGAGAACCTGCTGGACGCTCCATCCGCCGCCACGACGTATCGCGCGCGGACCTCGGTGGTGGTCCCGTTCTCCTTGAGCACGGCGCCGGTGACCCATCCCTTGTCGGTCAGTGGCCTGGTCGCTTCGACGCCCTGGAGGAATCGGGCGCCCGCCTTCTCCGCTTTCGTCGCCAGAAGGTGATCGAACTCGAACCGTGTCCGCACCACCCCCAGCTCCGGGAAGTCCTTGAGCTTCGGCCACGGAAGGTCGAGGACGAAGCCGTTCACCCCGTAGGTGCGAAGAGCGGTCACCTGGGTGAACCCTGCCTCCGTCGGGTCGATGTCCATTCGTTGCAGCGCCCGAACGCCGCGGGGGGTCAGCCCGTCGCCGCAGACCTTTTCGCGGGGGAAGACGGCCTTGTCGATCAGGAGAACGTCGGCGCCGTGCCGCGCAAGGTGGTACGCCGTGGCGGAGCCTCCGGGCCCCGCGCCGACGCAGAGGACGTCGGTCTCGATGGTGGCCGGCGTCTACCCGCTCCTTCCAGCCGTGGCCGTAAGGCCGGTCCAGCCCTCCTGACCTGCGATTTCGGGTGGAAAGCCGGACTTTGTGAAACCTTTCACAAGCTCATCCTACTCCTGCGGGCGCGGGCAGCAAACCGGAAATTACGCCGCGACTCGTCGAGTCACGTGACGACGAGGGTGCCGGTCATGGTCGTCGGATGGACGTCGCAGCGGAAGAAGTACCTGCCGGGTGGAGGCGCCCTGAACGTCTCGTTCCGAGTGGCCGGGCCGGGGAAGGTCTCTCCTCTATAGATCTCTTGGGTCGCACTCTGATCCTCGTAGACGGCGAAGTTGTGCGGAAGCCCTTGGTCCGAGTTGGTGAACCGGATCGTCACCTGTCCACCAGCTGGAACGGTCAACTGTCTCGGCTCGAAGGTGCTGTTCTGGGCGGTCAAGTTGGCGGCTCCGACCGTCGTCCCGCCCTGTCCTTCAGTGGCACCGCCACCCGTGACGCGGGCCGTCCCGGTCATGGTCTGTGGGTGGACTTCGCAGTAGAAGAAGTAGCTTCCCGTCCCAGGCGCCATGAAGGAGTAGGTCGTCTCCGTTGGGCCGGTCACGATCTCTCCTCTGAAGATCTGTGGAGCGGACGCATCTTCGCCGCGGAACAGGACGAAGTTGTGCGGGACCCCTCGATCCTCGTTCACGAAGCGCAGGGTCACCCGGCTGTTCGCCGTGAACTCGAGGTTCCTCTGTACGAACGTTGAGTTCCTGGCCGTGAGGGTGACGGCCTGGCCTCCCCCCGCACCACCCTCGTGCCCCCCGCCCTCGGCGGCATGCTCCCCGACGGGGCGCTCACCAACGATGAACCCGGAGACCACCCCCGCGGCGACGACGGCGATCCCGGCGCCTATCAGCAGCGGAAGAGCTGCGGGGCGTCCTCTGACCCGTCCTCCGTATGCCACCAGAGCCGCGCCGATGAGGATGTTCAGTGAAAGGAGCGTTCCCACGGCCACTGCCGCGTTGGTGGAAACAGCCAACAGGACTCGCGAGACGCTCCACACGAGGATCCCGCCGAAGAGAAGCGCGAGGAGCGGATAGGCCAGCGGTGTAAGCCGCGGCCCAGTTTCCTCCTCTTCCTCGACTTCTTCGCGCTCTTGAAGGTCCTGGCTCATCGCTTGCTCAATTCAGATCGAAGCTGGCGGTCCACCCGATTCCATTCCAGCGCGTCCCATCCTTCGGACGCGTGCTCCTGAGCGAACCACTTGAAGAAGATCACGCCGATCAGGAGCCACAGGATGGCACCCCCAACGATTTTCATCACCAGGCCCGCGATGCGCTGATCCGTCAGGACCGAAATCCCCCAAATGCGAGGTGCCTCCGCGTAGAAGGCGTAGAGCGGCGAGCTCCCGAACGTGAGGAACGACGCCGGCACGGTCGGAACGATCGATTGCAAGAAGAGGTACAGCATCTGCCCCGGGTACGACAGGCCGGGCGTCTCGGGAAGCGGATCGATGACCGGCCACCACATCAGCATCGCCGTGGCGAACAGCACGAAGTGCGCCAGGAAATGGACGGCGTGATACCGAAGCGTCAAGTCGACGACCAGCGGCCAGTGGGTCAGCACGATGACGGCATTGAAGAGGACCAGCGCGATAAACGGACGCCCCAAGTTCCTGACCACCCAGCCCAGCGGCGGAACCGACAGAATCCGTCGAAGCAGCCAGGGCGGCGTGCCGTACAACAGCAGCGGGGGCGCCACCAGCGAAATCACCAGGTGCTGCACCATGTGCACGCTCAACAGGTACTGCTCGGCCAGGTCGTGGATTGGCCAGGCGGTCACGACGGCAAGCGACGCGACGCCGAGCATGAACGAGACCTTTTGGGGCGACGTTGCGGCCGGTTCGTCCGCCTGGACGGATTGCGGTCCGAGGTACTTCAGGGCGACCAGATAACCGCCGCCAAGAACCACGACGAGGAGCAGCGGGTCCAGGTCGAGGTGAAGTGGCGGCAGCTGCATCGTCCGCTCCTACAACAGGAAGATCGCCAGCACGACGGCGTACACGACCACGGCCAGGATGATTCCGGCGATGAACAGGCGCCTGAAGATTCGACTGTCGAATCGCAAGTGCATGAACCACAGAACCACCAGGCTGAACTTCACGGCCGACATCACCAGAAGCAAGGTGACGAACAGCACGCGCGGCACATCGACGTAGAACACCGCGACCTCGAGCGCCGTGACGATGGCCAGGACGATCGCCACCACCACGTATTCCCTCGGTCCGGGATGGCGTGGAAGCTCCGGTTCCTCGCGGGTTGCCTGGGCCTCAGTGGCTCGGGCTGTCTCTTCGACGGTTCGTGAGCTCATCGCGTCAACCTCAGGGCGTCGCCGGGATCAGGTAGACGATGGTGAAGATCACGATCCACACGATGTCGACGAAGTGCCAGTACAGGCCGACCAGCTCGACGGCCTCGGCCTTTTCTGTGGGAAGCCGCCCATCCAGGGACATTCCGAACAGCGACAGCAGCATGAGAATCCCCCCGCTGACATGCACGCCGTGGAACCCCGTCAGCGTGAAGAAGCTCGAGGCGACCACATTCGTCTTGATCGACAGGCCCTCCTTCACGAAGACCGTGAACTCGTAGACCTGTCCCGAAATGAACGTCATTCCGAGCAACGCGGTGGCCATGAGCCATACCCGAAGCTTCGAGTGATCCCCGCGCTGGATCGCCGCCAGCGCCAGCACCATGGTGAGGCTGCTCATCAGAAGGACGAACGAGCTCACCGACGTGAACGGGATGTCGTACACGTCCTGGGGCCTGAGCCCCTCCACCTCTCGGCCGCGGTAGAGAAGAAACGTCGAGATGAGCGCGCCGAACAGCAGCACCTCGGACGCCAGGAACGCCCACATGCCGAGCTTGGCGTTGGAGAGGCCGGTGCTGGTCGGTGCGCCGTGTTCAAGGGTGGTCGCGTGGTCGCCCACGGTCGGCGGCGCCTACTCCGCGGACGGCTCGTTCGCCCAGCCGAACAGGCCGAGCAACAGGACGAGCGCGCCGTCTATCGCCAATAGCGAGGAGTACAGGACGCCGTAGCAGAGAATTGGGAATCCGAGCGCCGCGACCACCGGCCAGTACGACGGCGAGGGCATGTGAATGGCGTGGGCCTCGTGCTCGGCGTCCTCGGGAGACGCATGTTCCCCGTGCGACTCCCCGTTCGATGCACCCGCCACGGCGGGCACCAGCCGGCCGTCCTCGCCCTCCGCGTACTTGTGGTGCCAAAAGTCGTCGACCGAGCGGACCACGGGGACCTCGTCGAAGTTATGGGCCTTCGGCGGCGAATCGATCGCCCACTCGAGCGTTCGGCCGTCCCACGGGTCGGTCCCGGACGCCTCCCCTCGGCGTAACGTCCTCACCACGTTCCAGATGAAAACCAGGATGGAGACCGCGATGATGAGCGAACCGACGGTCGCCATCATGTTCCACACGTTCCATCCGTATCCCTCGCCCCAGCGATAGATCCGTCGCGGCATGCCCTGGAGACCCAGGATGTGCATCGGCCCGAACGTCAGGTTGAATCCCAGCAGCATCAGCCAGAAGTGCCACTTCCCAATCCCCTCGTGGAGCATCCGGCCGGCGACCTTCGGGAACCAGTAGTAGATCCCGGAGAAGAGCCCGAACATGCTTCCCCCGAACAGCACGTAATGGAAGTGCGCCACAACGTAGTACGTGTCGGTCTGCTGGTAGTCGCTGGGGACGATGGCGTGGGTCACGCCCGATAGCCCGCCGATGATGAACATGGCGATGAATCCCAGGGAGAACAGCATCGGGGTCTTGAAGCGAATGTCGCCGCCCCACAGCGTGGCCAGCCAGTTGAAGATCTTCACGCCCGTCGGGACCGCGATGAACATCGTGGAAAGAGCGAACGCGGAGTTCGCCACCGGGCCTAGGCCGACCGCGAACATATGGTGCGCCCACACGCCCCACCCCATGAAACCGATGGCGATTCCGGAGAACACCACCACCGGATAGCCGAACAGCGGCTTGCGCGAAAACACGGGGAGCACCTCGGAGACGATCCCCATCGCCGGGAGGATCAGGACGTATACCTCCGGGTGGCCGAACAGCCAGAACAAGTGCTGCCAGAGAATGGGGTCGCCACCGCCGGCGGCCTGGAAGAACTTCGTTCCCCACATTCGGTCGAACAGCAGCTCAAACAGGCCGATCGTCAACACAGGGAGGGCAAACACCAGCAGGAACGAGGTCACGAAGGTCATCCACACGAAGACGGGCATCCGCATGAAGCTCATGCCTGGGGCGCGCATGTTGATGATGGTGACGACGAAGTTGACGGCGGCCACCGTGGACGAAATGCCCAGGACGATCAGACCGAGTGCGTAGAAGTTCATGTTGTTGCCGGGGAGCGTCGTGGAGAGCGGCGCGTAGCCGAACCATCCGCCGTTCGGAGCGCCCCCCAGCAGGAACGAGCTGTAGATGAACAGCCCGCCGAACAAGAACACCCAGTAGCTGAACGCATTCAACCTGGGGAAGGCCACGTCTCGGGCTCCGATCATGATCGGCAGCAGGAAATTGAAGAGCGCCGCCGACAGCGGCATGACCACCAGGAAGATCATCGTCAGCCCGTGCATGGTGAACAGCTGGTTGTAGGCCTCGGCAGAGAGGACTCGAGCGTTCGGCTGGGCGAGCTGGAGCCGCATGAGGATCGCTTCCATCCCGCCGACCAGGAAGAATGCGAACGCCGTTACGCCGTAGAGGATCCCGATTCGCTTGTGGTCGACCGTGGTGACCCAGCTCCACCAACCGGTGGTCCCGGTGGGCCTCCGAAAGAGGGACCGGCGCTCGATAACTTCCGGCTCAGTCGCTACCGTGGCCATGTCGCCCCTTGTTTGTCGGTCACTTGAGGCTCCGCAGATACGCTACCAGCGTCCGGATTTCGTCCGGAGTCATTCGAAGGTTCGGCATGTCGGCCCCGGGTTTCAGGGCCGGCGGGTTCTCGAGCCACAGCGCCAGTTGTTCCGGAGTGTTCTCGAGGATGGCGCCCGCCAGCGTTTGCCGGCTCCCGAAATGCGTCAGTTCGGGGCCAATGGTTCCAACGAACCCCTCCAGCCCCTCGATGACGTGGCAGCCCCCGCAGCCACGGTTCTGCAGGATCCGCAGGACGTCCGGTGGTGGTTCGGGTGCCGGGCGTCGCTGCTGCCTCACCCACGCCTGGAAGTCGGCGGGCCGGTCGGCGATGACCCGCAGACGCATGTTGGCGTGAGAGATGCCGCAGTACTCCGCGCACTGTCCCACGTACGTGCCCGGGCGATCCGCCTGCAGGAGGAGGTGGTTTTCCTTCCCCGGCGTCATGTCCTGCTTTCCCGCGAGGCGCGGCACCCAGAAGCTGTGGATGACGTCGTTCGACGTGATGCTGAGCTCGACCGGGCGGCCGACCGGGATGTGGATCTCGTTCGCCGTGGTGACCCGCTCGCGTGGATAGCTCACGTTCCACCACCACTGGTGCCCGACCACGCGGATGGACATCGCGTCGGGGGGCCGCTGGGTCAGCGCGAAGATTCCGACGATCGTCGGGACGGCGATCACGGCGAGGAGGACTGCCGGAGCGACAGTCCACGCGATCTCCAACCGCCTGTTGCCGTGGACCTGTGCGGGGATGGCGCGCCCGGGGCGGTGCCGGAACTTGAACAGCGCGTAGACCAGCAGGCCTTCGACCACGAAGAACACCACGACGGCAATGCCGAAAACCCAGTTGAAAAGCGAATCGGTTCGCCGGGCATAAGGCCCCTGCGGAGTCAGGGCGTCCTGCGGAAGGTCCGAGTTGCACGCCGCCAGCAAGAGTGATGCGACCGCGAACATCGCGGCGAAGAGCACTCGTCTTTTGGTCTTTGCCGTCATCTTCTTCTGGTTCCGGTGTTGTGGTACGGGCCCTCCGGACGATACATCACGCGCCGGGCCACCGAACGGGGACGAGGACGTCCAGCGCCACGGCGCCGAAGAGCAGCGCCAGATAGACGATTGAGAACCGGAACAGCCGAATCGCCGCCGGCACAGAAGGCGTCGCCCGGAGCTGAAGGGCTCTGGTCAGGAACACGATCCCGAGCAGGAGGGCGGCGACTCCGTAGATGACCCCCATGCGGGCAACGGGGTACAGCGCCAGCGTCGTTCCGACCAGGAGGACCGAGTACCGGAGGATTCGCTTCGTCGTCTCCTCCTTGCCGGCCACCACCGGGAGCATCGGAATGCCGGCTGCCGAGTAGTCGCGCTCGTAGCGCATGGCCAGCGCCCAGAAGTGCGGAGGTGTCCACAGGAAGATCACGGCGAACAGCACGACCGCGGGGACCGCAACGGTTCCGGTCACGGCGGCCCATCCCACCAGCACCGGGACCGCACCGGCAGCCCCCCCGATCACGATGTTCTGCGGCGAGGTCGGTTTGAGCCACGCCGTGTAGACGAGGACGTAGAACGCGAACGCCGACAACGCGAGCACTGCTGCCAGCACGTTGACCGTGACGGTAAGCCAGGCGAAGCCGACAGCTCCCAGCGCCAAACCGAACGCCAGGGCGCGCTTCGGCTCGATCATTCGCGTTGGAAGCGGGCGATGACGCGTTCGGGCCATCAGGCGATCGATGTCCCGCTCGAGGTATTGATTGATCGCGTTCGCCCCTCCGGCCAACGCCGTACCGCCCACAAGCGTGGCCGCCATCAACCACACGGGGGGGACGCCCGTGGCGGCGAGCATCATCGAAGGGACGGTCGTGATGAGCAGGAGGAGGACGATTCGAGGCTTGGTCAGCCGGAGATACCCCAACGCCATCGCGCGGAG
>JALYGK010000069.1 GCA_030777105.1 Actinomycetota bacterium
CCTCGGAACGGTCGGGGGCCTGGCGGTGACGGCCGTCCTGGCGAGTGTCTTTCAAGGGGTGGCCGAGCTGACCGGGTTCGCCTCGGAGGAAGCGTCGTATCTCCTTGCGTCCGGAGCGCGCGTCAACCTTCGCGGGCTGATGCTTGGTGGGGTGATCATCGGCGCCCTTGGAGCGATCGACGACATCACGGTGACGCAGACCTCCGCCATCAACGAGCTCCACCGAGCGAATCCATCGATTGGACGGTTCCAGCTGATGCGAGCCGGAATGCGGATCGGCCGTGACCACGTCGCGTCGACCGTCAACACCCTGGCGCTGGCGTACGTGGGGGCCTCGATGCCGGTCCTTCTCCTGTTCGTGCTGTCGAACCAGTCGCTCGGGACGGTCGCCAACGGCGAGGTGGTTGCCACCGAGATCTTCCGTACCTTGGTGGGAAGCATTGGACTGATCGCTTCGGTTCCGGTCACCACGTTGCTGGCTACGCGCTTTCTCGCACGAGGCGATGCCAAGGCCTTGACGTCCGACGAACGAAACCGGGTCGCCGTAGAGCCGTAGCCCCTTTCCCGGTCGATTCGACCGCAGCGTGCGGTGAGGGTAGAATCCGAACATATGTTCGAGCTATCCCGGTTCGTTCACCTCAACGTTCGGTCGTACTTCTCGATCAAGGACGGCGCGTTTTCTCCAGAGGACCTGGCCGGGCGCGCCGCCGACCTCGCGATGCCTGCCGTGGCGATCACCGACCGGGATGGCGTGTCCGGAGCACCACGGTTCGCCGCAGCGTGCCGCCACTACGGCGTCAAGCCGATCTTCGGCGCGACCCTCACTGTGCGAAGCAGGCGCGGCGATCACCTGGTCTTGCTTGTGGCAAAGGACGCGGTTGGATACGGAAATCTCTGCCGGCTCATCACCATTGCCCACATGACGGGGGAGCGGGGCGATCCTGCGCTTACCACCGGACAGCTTTGTGAACGATCCGCGGGACTGATCTGTCTTCTTGGTCCGCAGTCAGAACCTGGCGCGCTCGCCGCAACGGGTCAGCACGATGCGGCGATCGCCGCGGTCCGGACGTTCCGGGACGCGTTTGGCGGCTCCCCAGCGAATTCCAACTTGTTCATCGAGGTGCAAAACCGATTGGAGCCGGAAAGCACCACCGAGATTCGCCGCTTGGTTGGGCTTTCCGAAGCTGTCGGCGTACCCGCGGTTGCGACGAATGGCGTCCGGTATCTGGTTCGGGACGACGCATTCCTCGCGGACATCCTCGAGTGCATGCGAGACGTCGTTCCGATCGCCTCGCATAACGTCACCAGAAAGAACGCCGAAGGCTACCTGAAGACTGTGGCAGAGATGCGGGCGCTGTTCGCCGAGCGACCCGACCTCTGCGACCGAACCGCCGAGATCGCCGAGCGCTGTGAGTTCGACCTCGGGCTCGGCCAGGTCCACTTTCCGAAGTTCCCCACGCCCGCGGGGCGAAGCGCCGGGTCGGTGCTCGCGGAGCGGTGCTGGCGCGGCGTGGACGAACGCGGAATGGAGCCGACCGGAGAAGTCAGGGAGCGGCTCGACCACGAGCTCGCCCAGATTCAAATCATGGGCTACGCCGCCTACTTCCTGACCGTCGCGGACATCGTCGCCGACATCCGGGCCGTGGGAATCAGGACGGCGTGCCGTGGCTCGGCAGCCGGATCGCTGGTCTGCTACCTCATGCGCATCTCCGACGTCGATCCGGTTCGCCACGGTCTTCTCTTCGAGCGGTTCATCAACCCGCTCCGCGAGGAGCTCCCCGACATCGACATCGACGTGGAATCGGCCAGGCGGAAGGACGTCTACGACGCGATCCTGTCGCGCTACGGCGACGACCGGTGCGCCTGCGTGACGATGATCGATACCTACCGCGCTCGTGGCGCCATTCGCGAGGTGGGAAAGGCCCTTGGGTTTCCACAAGGCGAGGTGGATATCGCGGCGAAGGCGTTCCCGCACATCGGCGCCCATCACGTTCACGACGCCATGCGAACGCTTCCGGAATTGGCGGGATCGAACCTGAACGCGGGCCAGCTCGATCTTCTGTTCCGTGTGGTCGAGCGGTTGAACGGTTTCCCCCGCCACCTGGCGCTGCACCCGTCTGGGATCGTGCTGTCGGGCCACGACCTTCCCGACCGCGTTCCGCTGGAGCGGTCGTTCGAGGGATACCGAATGGTCCAGGCGGACAAGGACGACGTGGAGCTCCTGGGGTTGCTGAAGCTCGATGTCCTCGGAGTGCGGATGCTCTCCGCCATGCACCACGCCGTGGACGAGATCGCCCGAACCGAAGGTGAGAAGGTCGACCTCGACGAGATCCCGCTCGGGGACCCAGCGACGTTCGAGCTCATTCAAGCGTCAGACACGTTGGGGTGCTTCCAGATAGAAAGTCCCGGGCAGCGGGAGCTGCTGCAGAAGTTCCAACCCACGGAATGGTCCGACCTCATCATCGACATCTCGCTGTTCCGCCCTGGTCCGGTGAAGTCCGACATGGTGACCCCGTTTCTCAATCGTCATCACGGCCGTGAATCAGCCGCCTACGCTGATCCGCGTCTTCGTCGAGTCCTTTCCGAGACCCACGGCGTGGTCGTCTACCACGAACAGCTCATGCGAACGATCTCCGAGATGACGGGTTACGACCTACCGACCGCCGACACGATCCGGCGGCATCTCAACGACGACGAGCACGTTGAAGAGATCCACACGGATTTCGTTCAGCGGTCCATCGCCAATGGGATCACCGAAGAACGCGCGGAACGAGTGTGGAAGGAAGTGGTCGCTTTCGCCTCGTTCGGTTTCTGTAAAGCCCACGCCGCCGCGTTCGCGGTTCCCACCTATCAATCAGCTTGGTTGAAGGCCCACTACCCCGCGCATTTTTTGGCGGGGGTTCTGACGCACGAACCAGGGATGTATCCCAGACGGTTAATTCTTGATGATGCACGCAGGCACGGCATTGAGGTGCTCCCGCTGGACATCAACCTCAGTGAGCCCGACTACACCGTCGAGGTGGTCGCTGTGAAGCCGGCGGGACAGGCCTCCGCCGACGCTTCCCTCGCGACGACGCACCATCCCGAAGGCGCTGCACCCCCAGACCGTGCGTCGTCGCTCAGTCCAGATGTCGGCTTCCGGCCTCCCCACGCCGGCATCGCATCCAAACCTCGATACGGCATCAGGCTTGGTCTCAAAGATGTCCATGGGATCTCGGATCATGAGATTCGGTCGATCCTTCAAGCCCGCGCGGACCTGCCATTCAGCGACGTCGGTGACATCCTTCGTCGCACCACGTTGACCCGCCCTGTCGCTGAAGCACTTGCACACGCTGGTGCGTTCGATCGACTCCCGGGCGGAAGCCGAAGAGATCGCCTTTTCTACGCGATGGTGGCAGAGGCGCCGCCGAGAGACGGAGAGCAGACGACCCTTCCAGTCGCGGTCCCTGTTCGGCCCGTTCTGCGCGAGTACTCGAGCGCTGAGCGGGTTCGGGCGGAGCTCGAGGTGCTCGGTGTCGACGCTTCTCGGCACCTCATGTCGTTTTACGCACCTCTTCTCCAGGACCTTGGGGTAGTGCCGGCGTCCGAGCTTCACGCGTTGCGAGGGGATTCCTGGGTGATGGTGGCCGGGGTCAAGGTGGCCTCCCAAACGCCGGCGGTGCGGAGCGGCCAGCGGATCATCTTCCTGACGCTGGACGACGGCACCGGACTGGCCGACGTCACGGTGTTCGAGCGGGTGCAGCCCTGGTGCGCCAAAACCATCTTTCACAGCTTCGTCCTCGTGATCTGGGGCCGGCTGAGACGAACCGGCGTCAAGGGCGTGAGCGTGATCGCCGAACGGGCGTGGGATCTCGCCTCACTCTCGGCCGCTCGGAAGGAGGGTAGGCTGGCCGAAGCGCTCGCCGATGCCCCGGCCGGTGTTCCGGAGCCGGCGGCTTCCCCCGCGAAGAAGCTCTGGCATGCCAGCGGTGGTTCGGCCGGACGGTAGAGGACTGCGATCGTGACGGGCCAGCGGGGCGCTCCACTCGAAGAACCCATCCTGCACGTCGACCTGGATGCCTTTTACGCATCCGTGGAGATCCTGAAGGACCCGGGGCTCGCCGGAAAGCCGGTCGTGGTCGGTAACCCGAGCCCTCGCGGCGTTGTCCTCTCCGCGTCCTACGAGGCCCGCGCTCGAGGCCTCCATGCGGCGATGCCCAGCATGCGAGCCCGCCGGCTGTGCCCCGACGCGGTATTCGTTCCACCGGACTTCGCCGCCTACCAGGCGTACTCGAACCGCTTCAGGGAGATCCTGCTTTCGTTCACGCCGGTGGTTGAGCCGCTGTCGCTCGACGAAGCGTTCCTCGACGCCACCGGCGCCATGCTGCTGTTCGGTTCACCGAAGGACATGGGGGAGCGAATCCGGGCTGCCGTTCGAAACGAGCTCAACATCGGGGCTTCGGTCGGCATCGGCCCCAACAAGCTGATCGCGAAGCTGGCCTCCACCAGGGCGAAACCGGACGGACTGCTGGTCGTCCGGGCCGTCGAGGTGCCCTCGTTCCTTCACCCCCTGCCGGTAGACGCTCTGTGGGGAATCGGGGAGAAGACCGGCCAAACGCTGCGCCGTCTGGGAATCCGAACCGTGGGAGAGCTGGCAGTGACGCCTCGGGGCATCCTGGACCGGGTGCTCGGCGAATCCCACGGCGAATCGCTTGCGACTCTCGCCGCGGGCGGTGATACGCGAACGGTCGTCCCGTTCGAGGCTCCCAAGTCCGTGAGCCATGAGGAGACGTATCCCACAGACCTCGACCAGGCTGAACAAGTGCTCAGGGAGATTCTGGCTCTATCACACCGCGTGGCAGCCCGGCTTCGAGCCGACGGCTATCGCGCGCGGACCATCACGCTGAAGCTCCGGCTGTCGAGCTTCTCCACGTTGACGCGGTCGAGAACCATCCCGACCCCGACCGATCTGGGGTCCGACGTCTTCCATGTCGCCGGGGAGCTGTTCCGCCGGCTCCCCGAAGGGCGGCGGAGATTTCGTCTCATTGGAGTGAGCGCGACCGGGCTGGTTCCGGCGGCCGCCCAGCAGGTCGCTCTGATCAAGGAAGGCCGGTGGGAAGAAGCAGAGCGAGCTCTGGACCGGATCGAGAAGCGCTTCGGAAAGGGAGCGGCGATGCCGGCTGCCTTGCTTGGCCGGGTCAAGGGCGTGAGGTGACCGCGGAAGGTGGGGATAGAGAATAGCCAGGACCCGTTCTTATAATTGAGCGGTCCCTTTCGGGAAGGTCCACATGCCTCTGTCGGAACACGAGCAACGCATCCTCGAAGAGATCGAACAGCGGCTGGCCGAAGAGGACCCGCGACTCGTCCAGTCGGTAAGCAAGGCAACGCTGGCCACTCACGCCTGGCGGCGAATTCGCTGGGGGATCATCGGGTTCTTTCTTGGATTCATCCTTCTTCTGTTCTTCGTCTGGAACATCGCCTTCGCAATCGCCGGTTTCGCCGTAATGCTGGGAGCCGGCCTGCTCGTCTACCACTATCTGAAGCGGATGGGCCGGGAGCAGCTTCGGGCCCACGGCGAGCGCGGAGGACAGTTCTCGATCACTGCGGCGCTGGCTCGGCTCGCGGAGCGCCTGCGACGACGCAGGGGCGCGGGTTAAGCGACCAAAACGGGTCCGAAACCCTGTATCGAAACTGACAAGAACGAATGGCGAATCAACTTTCGTCGATCTTCGCGTTCATTCCCCCTGCTTACGGCATCGTGTTGCACGCGACGCCTCCACTGAACTAAAAACTGAGCGCCTTCCCCTCCGGCGTTGCCTTACTACGAGAGGCGACCCGGCCCAGAGGCACGAGATCGGGAGCGACGTTGGAGGGATTCACCGCTCAGCAGGCATCGCGTTTCACCGGATGTACCCCGCGGCAGCTTCGATACTGGGACCAGATCGGCCTGGTGCGTCCTGCCATTCAGCAGACCAGAGGCCGCCCCGGCGTCCCCCGGCTGTATTCCTTCCGCGACCTGGTCGCTCTTCGAGTGGTGAAGTCGCTACTCGACAGCGGGATGTCGCTTCAGCGCGTCCGCCGGGCGTGGGAGTTCCTGAACAAGAAGGCGGGACTCGACGAGCACCTGGCCGAAGTGAAGCTCGTCACCGACGGAAAGTCGATCTTTCGCGTGGTCCGCCGAGAGGCGGAGGTCATGGACGCCCTCCGCGACGGCCAGATGGCCTTCTTCGTGGCGATCGACGAGGTCGCCAGGCAAGTCTCCGATGAGGTCGCGGAGTTCAAGCGGGACCGGGACCAGTTCCTGCGGGCGCTCCGAGACGCGAGCCGCGAGGCGCGGCTCGGGATCTGAAAGGGCCGGACGACTACCGGCCGAGCAGCTCCGCCGGCGGTCGCACCAGTCCGAGCAGCCTCTTCGACGGCTCGCGCGAACGAACGATTTCCCTGCCGATCAGCCGGCTGAGCCGCACAGCCTCGTCGGCCGAAGGCCGCGAGACGTCCTCGTTTCCATACGCCGCCGCGCCGACCAGCCGGGTCAGAGCGTCGACGTGCCCGTCGGAGAACAGCACGATGGCCTTGATCCGGTCCGAGTACTCCTGAATCGTCTCGTCGTCGCGGCGGCCCAGTCCGACGTCCGCCGCTGACGCCGTCATGACCGTATACGCGGCCAGGACCACGTCCCGCGGGCCGCGCGCGCGCCGGACCACGCTCCATCGCCAGAGCGTTTTGGCAAGGGGGATGGCGAGGATCAGCAAAACCAGAAGGCCCACGATGGCCGCGAACGGGAAGTTCCGTCCATCCGACGGCCTCCTGACGCCCGGAGTCCGCTCCGACCGGACGCCGGCGCGGGCGTTCGGGTCGCGTACCTGTTGATTCGCGCTTCCAATCTGCGTTTCCGCGTCCGTCGGGATGCGCGAGGCGTCGCATGCCGTCGCGCCGGGCTCCGATCGGACGGCAAGTCCGGTCCGCGACGAGACACAGACGGGCTGCGACTCAGCCTCCTGATGTCGTCGGAACCTCGGCGAGACGGCCGTGTAACTCGCCACGGGGTTGCTCCGGCTGGGGGTCGGTTCGAACGGCAGCCACCCGAACCGAGGGAACAGCACTTCAACCCATGAATGGAGGTTCTTCGTGGTAACGCGGTACGCGCCAGTGCGAGGGTCGAACGTCCCGGGCGTGAACCCCACGGCCACACGGGAGGGGATTCCCACCGCCCGGAGGAGCACCGCCATGGTCCCCGCGAACTGTTCGCAATAGCCCTCGCGAGAGCGCTCCAGGAAATACAGGATGTCGTTGAGTCCGTGCCCGGGCGCGACTCGCTCGTTGTACTTGAACGTTCGGAGGTACGCCTGGATCGCCAGGACCTTCCTGTACATCGTGGGGTATTCCCGAGTCAGATCCCGAGCGATGCGGTAGATCTCCGGGGGCGTTTCGACCGGAAGTGTGGTGAACCGCTCGGTCAGGTCGTTGGTAACGGGTTCAATCGTGTCGAGGACCTGCGGATGAGGTGCGGCCGCACGAGATGTGACGTCGTACGTGAAGCCGGGGCCCGTTCCGTCCTCCGACACGAGGGTGCTCGATGCCGGATCGAACCGGACGTTGCCCTCGTCCAGCGAGAGGCCAACTGGCTCGAACGCTGCGGGAAGCCATGCCTGGTTCAATCGGTCGAACTGGAACCGTTGGCGAATGAGCGACGTGTTTGCGATCAGCTCCCCGCCCAGCAACGTGCCGGCCCGAGCGTCCAGTCCGTTCTCCGCGCTGGGATTGGACGCCGTCCACAGGCGTCCGTTGAACGTGTCGAGAGAGAGCGATCGCCAGTAGGCGGTCTTGTCGGTCCAGACGCGGAACAGCTGGACGGCGGGGTTGCGATCGAGTGCCGGGCGGATGTCCACGATGGGGTCGATGGACACGAACGCGTTGGCCGTCTGCCCTCGCACGTTGAGGAGGGGCGCTGAACGGAATCCAGGAAGGATTCCCGGAGTGACCAGCGCGATTGCCAGACACGCGAGGGCGAGGCGTCTCGCCCCGCGAGTGCTCACGGCGGTCGCGCGGGTACGGCCGTGGCTTCGCCATTGGGTAAGCGGTCCCCACTGCACGATCCGCCGGAGTCCGTCGCCGTAGAGCAACGCCAGCGCCGCCGCCAGGAACAGCGCGACGTACAGGCGGCGCGCCGGGTTTTCCACCACCAGGCTGGTGAAAGCCATGAGCGTTCCGGGGGGAAGGATCGCGAGGAACGGACTCCGGGCCCGAACCGCCAGCACGTGCGACGAGAACGTTGCGGTCCACACCGCGGTCACCGCCGCGAGGAGGAGTGGCGCCACCGGAGGGGAAGGGGCCGCGTGCGACTCCGCCACCTGCCCGACCTCTCCGAACGCTCTCAGGAACGACCGCAGCGTGCTGGCGCTGGGCAGACCGAAGAACGTCGTTTCCGGAAAGACGATCATCCCGGCCGCGGCGGCCAGACCCAAAACCGAGATTGCCGTCGCGAGCGCGACGTGCCGCCGTTCCGTTGCGAAGGAAAGAAGGACGGCTGCGGCCGCAGCTGCGGCCAGCTGCGCGGCCGGGAGGGCGCCGCGGAACACGCCTCCGAAGGCAGCTCCGGCCGAAGCGGACACAACGACGAGCGCCGTCAGGAGAATGAAGCGACTGTCGCGCGACGCGCTGTCTTCCCGTCCTTGGTCCATGCCTCCGCCAATCGTTCACCCATCCGCACCGCACATACCAACCACCGCGCTTGCTGAAGGCGTGCCCGTGCGGCGTGCGTGCGCGCCTCCATTTCTGCCGCCGCTTCGGGCCGCAACTCCAGACGATCTGCCGGATCCACCAGCACCGCCGTCTTCCCGCCGAACCGAGTTCCCGCACGGATCAGCGCTTCGATTTCCGCCGCGATGGGCGGAGCGCCCACCACCAGAAGGCTCGAATCGGCGACGGATCGTCCCTTCAACGCCGCGAGAGCGCCGGCGAGCTCGCGCTGCCGCGAGTGTCCGACCGCCGCCAGGATCTCGAGGAGCCGCTCTTCGCTGACCGGCTCCGACGGTGAATCGATGGTGGCGAAGTGAAGGGCGAAGCCCGCCGCGGCCAACGAGCGGCCGATCGACGCCACGATCGAGACCGCGCGTTCGAACCCGGGCGATCCCACCGGCCCGAGCGTGACGGCACGATTATCCAAAAGGACGGTCGCCGCCGACCGCCGTGTCGCTTCGTCCTGCCGAATCATCAGCTGTTGCGTCCTGGCCACGCTAGGCCAGTGAATCCGCCGAAGGTCGTCGCCCATGACGTACTCCCGCATGGTGTAGAATTCGGCCGCCGAGCGGTGAAGCTCCCGAGCCTTGGAGTCGCCTCGTCCGGTTCCGCGAACCGCCATCTCGGAGGCCGTCACGTCCTCCACGCGTGGGTACACGACCAGGCGGCCCTCCGCCGCGCTCTCGATCCGGATCCGAGCAAGCCCAAATGGGTCCGTGATCCACATCGACGTCGGACCGAGGGAGTACTGCCCGCGCTGCCGCGGGCCGATCCGGTAGGAGACGTCCTGTTCGTTTCGAGCGGGCACGCCGCCGACCACCACCCGAGCCGGCCGAGCGAGCTCCGGTGGCAGGGCGTCCTCCAGGAGGAGAAAGGGGACTGTTCCGGGCCCGTGGTTCCGAACGGTCAGCGTTACCGTCACCGGCGCATCGGGGAACGCCCGGCTCGGTGACACATGGCGGTGAACGTCCAACCGCAGCCGGTTCCAGTGAACGAACAGGGCGGCGAAAAGCGGCAGGATGAAGACACCGACCGCCACCATGTGAAGATCGGGGGATCCCATCAGGCGGGCCGCGCCCCACAGGACGAGGCCGCTCCCGAACGCCGCCCAACCCCGCGCCGTGGGCATCAGGCGCGGTCTCGGAGGGGTACGGGGACTTGCTGGACGAGCTCGGCCAGGACTGTCGTGGACGATCGTCCGGTCATGAGCGCTTCGGGCGAGAGCAGCAGGCGATGCGCCATCACCGGAATCACGAGCGCCTTGACGTCGTCGGGGATGACGTAGTCGCGGCCCTCCGACGCGGCGAACGCCCGCGCGGCCCGGAGGAGCATGATCGATGCCCTGGGGCTCGCGCCGAGATAGACGTCCGGATGATTTCGGGTCTTCTCCGCAAGCGTCACGATGTACCGGCGGAGCGCAGGCGCCACGTAGACCTCTCGGGCCATCAAGGTCATCGACGACACCGCCTGCGCGTCGCTCACCGAACGGATGTCCTCGAGCGTGGACGCCACGCCGTGGGTGTTCAGGATCGCCTGCTCGGCCTCGACGCTCGGGTAGCCGATCGAGAGCCGCATCATGAACCGATCGAGCTGCGCCTCGGGGAGCGGATACGTCCCTTCGTGCTCGATGGGGTTCTGCGTGGCGATGACCATGAACGGCATGCCCAGGTGATAGGTCACGCCGTCCATGGTGACCTGGCGCTCCTCCATGCTCTCTAGGAGCGCCGACTGCGTCTTCGGACTCGCCCTGTTGATCTCGTCGGCCAGGACGATGTTGGCGAAGATCGCTCCAGGCTTGAACTCGAAGTCGCCGCGCTCCTGGTTGAAGACATTGACCCCGGTCACATCGGTGGGTAGGAGGTCCGGAGTGAACTGAATGCGGCGGAACGAACTGTCGATCGACCGGGCGATGGACTTCGCCAGCATGGTCTTTCCGACGCCGGGGACATCCTCGATCAGGAGGTGGCCCTCGGCGATCAGGCAGACGAGTGCGAGACGAACCTCCCGAGATTTCCCCTGGAGGACTTCATTGACGTTTTCGGCGATGCGCTGGAACGAGTACGCAAAGTGGCCCCATGCTTCCGAATCCCTCTGCATCGACACCGTTCCTTTGGCTGGTTTGAGCCATCTTAGGACTCGGATCGCCTTTTCATTGGGCCGGGAGGGCAATGGTCACCTACAGCCAGGCGGCCCGACGATGCGGTCGCGCTGACCGCGTGAGCAGCCGGAATGCGAAATCCCATGGCTATACTTCCTTTTGAGTCCGGTGGCCAGATCGCTCGTTCTGAACGCAACGCAGCAACCCCTGGCGGTGGTTCCCGCCCGCAGGGCAGTGGTGCTCGTCCTCAAGGAGAAGGCCGACATCGTGGTCTCCGACGGGATCGTGTTCCGATCCGAGCGGGTCCAGATGCCCGCGCCGACCGTGGTGAAGCTGCGGTACTTCGTCCATGTTCCTTACCGGGCCCGGGCTGCTCTGACCCGCCGCGCGGTGTTCGCTCGAGACGAATGGACGTGTCAGTACTGCGGGCGCACCGCGGAGAACGTCGACCACGTCATCCCCAAGTCACGGGGTGGCACTCACACATGGGAGAACGTGGTGGCGGCATGCCGGCGGTGCAACTCCAAAAAGGAGAACAAGTTCCCTCACGAGGTGGGGTTGAAGCTCTCGCGTGACCCGTTCGCTCCGTCCGATGCGCTTCGCCTTTCGCTCGGCCGGCTGGAGCCAGAGTGGGAGCGCTACCTCTAGCTATTCCGCCCCGCAACTGAAGCACCCTCGCTCCACGTACTTCGGCAGGTAGCGCCGAGTAACGCCAAATCCGCTTTTGCCAATTTGCCTCGCACTCTTGACGAGGTGGAGCGCTAGTGGCATAAAGGTGGGACTCAGTGGAGGAGAAGGGTGCCAGTGTGGCTGAACTGCTCGGCCATCACCGCTATCAACTGGACGCCAAGGGGCGGATTCCGTTCCCCGCGAAGTTCCGCGATCCGTTCGCGGCCGGCGTCTACCTCACGTTGGGGCAGGAGGGTTGTCTCTACGCCTTTCCCCGTGAGGAATGGGACCGCCGGGCCCGCGAAGTGCATTCGCGTCCACTCACCGATCCCGATGCCCGGCACTACGCGCGGATGTTCTTCTCGAGCGCCGACCGTGTGGACCTGGACGGCCAGGGGCGGTTGGTTGTTCCCCAGAAGCTCCGCGCGGACACCGGGATCAGCCGGGAGGCCGTGGTGGTCGGAATGTACGACCGGTTGGAGATCTGGTCGAGCGACGCGTGGGATCGGTACGAGGGCTCGCACAGGGGGGCGTACTTGAGCGGAGCGCTTCAGCCACAGTCCTGATCCTCATCACAAGTGGCTTCGTTCGCGGCACCAGGGAAGGCATCGAAGGCACGGCGCACGAAGGAAGGAGGAGCAGTGAAACCGCAGTTGACGACGGAGATGCGGCAAAGCGTTCTGCTCATGGGCCTGATGGCCACCGTCATGACCGCTTACCTCGGACTGGCCCTGTTGGCGACCCGGGTTTTTGGTTAGCCGTCATCGCCCGGTCCTCGCGACGGAAGTGGTGAAGCTCATGTCGGACAAAGACGTCGTGGTCGACGCAACGACCGGTGCGGGTGGCCATGCGGAGGCCCTGCTGGAGGCCGGCGTGCGGTTGGTGATCGGGATGGATCGTGATTCGACGGCGTTGGACGAAGCAGTCGTGCGCCTCAGGCGCTTCGGTTCCCGGTTCCGCCCGGTCCATTCTCTGTTTTCGAAGATCTCCGACGCGGTGGGCGGCGAGGGACTGTCGCGCGTTGGAGGAGTGCTCTTCGACCTTGGCGTGTCTTCGATGCAGCTGGACCGAGAAAACCGAGGGTTCAGCTACCGCACGGAGGGGCCACTGGACATGCGGATGGGAGGACAGGCCGACGGTCCGACCGCCGCCGATGTCGTGAACTCGTATCCGGAGGATCGGCTCATCAGCGTGATCACCGAGTACGGCGAGGAGCGGTTCGGCCGGCGGATCGCCGCCGCAATCGTTCGGGCGCGCGCGCGGGAGCCGATCACATCCACCACTCGGCTTGCTGCAATCGTGGCCGGCGCGGTCCCGCGGACGCGGCGAGGCCCGCATCCCGCTCGCCGAACGTTTCAGGCGCTTCGGCTTGAGGTGAACCGGGAGCTCGAGGAGCTCACTGCCTCCCTTCCCCAGGCGGTGAACGTCCTCGACGCCGATGGGCGTCTCGTCGTCATCTCATATCACTCTCTGGAGGACCGAATCGCGAAGCGATTCTTCAAACAGCGCGCGGATCTTTCAGTCCTCACTTCCAAGCCGATTCGTCCATCGCCGGCCGAGGTCGCCGTGAATCCGCGCGCCCGGAGCGCGAAGTTGCGAGCGGCGGAGAAGAGACCCGAGGCCGCATGAGCGTCGTCGCCCTTCCCCGGATCGGCTGGCCGCTCCGTTCCCGGCTTCGCCAGATCGCCCGGCGTCTGATTCCGGGGCAGATCCCGTTCCTGGTTGGAGCGATCCTCGTGGTGAGCATCCTGGTGCTCGGGATCGTGAGCCTCCAGGCCGTGCTCTCGGAGACGTCCTTCCAAATGCGCGAGCTGTCCAGGAGGACGACGCAGCTTCGGTCCGAGTACACCAGCCTCAAGGTGATGGTCGCCGAGCTTTCATCGCCGGAGCGCGTGGCTCGGGAAGCTCGAAAGCTCGGTCTCACCATCCCGACGACCGTCCGAACGCTCCCGGTCGATCTTCCGCCCGGATCCGAGCGCCGGCGGCCCCTGTCGGTCGGTCCGACGCTTTCCTCGAGCGGCGAGTTGGAAGAGGGCTCCTGATGGCGCGGTCGAGCGAGGTTCATCCCTCGATGCGCAAACGACAGCCGGCTCGGCCGTCGGCAGGCCGAGATGGAGTCCGTCGGTCGTCCGCGACCAGAAACGGATCGGGTGGCCGCTCGTCATCGCGGAAGCGGATCCGTCCACCCGCGGCTCGCCTGGTGGCGTTGCTGGCCGCGATGTTCCTCGCGTTTACCGGAATCCTGGTCCGCCTGGTGGTCCTTCAAGTGCGAGATGCTTCCGAATACCAGACGCTGGCCAAGACGCAGCGCCTCCGCAGGATCACCGTGCCGGCCACCCGTGGGACCATCTTCGACCGAAACGGCGAGGAGCTCGCCATGTCGGTCCCGGCGAAGGCGGTCTTCGTCGATCCCGCCCTCGTTCAAAACGCCGCGTCCGACGCGAGCGTCGTCGCGAACGACCTGGGCCTTCCGTATTCGCGTGTGTATGCCGCCATGACCCGTCCGGGTAGGTTCGTCTACCTGGCGCGCGGAGTGGAGTCGGAAGTCGCCCGCCGGCTGGAGGCTCGGCGCCTTGCGGGCATCGGGTTTCTGGACGAGAGCCGCCGGCGATACCCGTCGGGATCGCTGGCGTCCCACATTCTGGGGTTCGTCGGCATCGACGGCAACGGGCTCTCCGGGTTGGAGCTCGAGTACGACCGTTTGCTTGCGGGGAGGCCGGGGCGAAAGCTCGTCGAAGCCGACCCCACCGGGAGGTTGATCCCGCAGGCTTCGACGGTCGACGTCAGGACCATTCCGGGGCGCGATCTGGTTTTGACCATTGACCGCGAAATCCAGTACCGGGCGCAGGCGGCGCTGGAGGTCGCCGTTCTGAAGAACAAGGCCAAAGCGGGGTCCGTCATCGTGATGGACCCGAAGACGGGCGAGATCCTGGCGATGGCCACGTATCCCGGATTCGACCCGAACCGCTTCTCGGTCACCGATCCCTCGTACATGCGGAACCGCGCCGTGACCGACGTGTACGAGCCGGGATCGGTCAACAAGGTTGTGACGGCCGCAGCCGCCATCGAGGAGCGGGTTCTGGGGCTGAAGGAGCGGTTGGTGGTTCCGTGGCAGTACCGCCTCTATGACAAGACGTTCCACGACTCGCACTGGCACCCGACACAGCGGATGACGCTCGGCGACATCCTCACGTACTCGAGCAACATTGGAGCAATTCAGGTCGCCCGGCTTCTCGGGGCGGAGCGGCTCTGGACGTATCTCCATCGTTTCGGGCTGGGATCTCGAACCGGTGTTGGCTTCCCTGGAGAGTCGAGCGGAATCGTTCCCCCCGTGGATGAGTGGTCTGGTACCAGCATCGGTTCGATTCCCATCGGACAGAGTGTGGCGGTGACGCCGCTTCAAATGCTGTCCGTCTACACGACCATCGCGAACGGCGGCGTGTTGGCCCAGCCAACGTTGATCCGAGCCACCGAAGGCGCTGAGGGACAGGACGCGGCTCCTCGTCCGCGGACCAAGCGGGTCATCTCCGAACGCACGGCGGAGGTCCTCACCCGCATGCTCGCGTTCGCCGTGGACGTGGGAACGGGAAAGGAGGCGCAGATCCCCTGGTACTGGGTGGCGGGGAAGACCGGAACCGCGAAGAAGCCGCGCGAGGGCGCTCTTGGCTACAGCCGGGAGTACGTCGCCTCGTTCATTGGTTTCGTCCCGGCGTCTCGACCGGCTCTCGCTGTCGCCGCGGTCCTCGATGAACCGAAGACGGTGTTCGGCGGCGTCGCCGCCGCTCCGCTGTTCCGAGAGGTCGCGCAGTTCACACTGGGCCGGTTGCGGATCCCGCACGCCCCGAAGCCTCCCGCGCCCCCGCACGCCCTTCCTCCTTCCTGATCAGATGCCGGTGCTAGAATTCCGATTTCCTGGCGCCCCCCCGAACGACGAAGCCTCTTTCACCTCACGCGAGCGCCGGTTGAAGACCGCAGGATCTGCCTCCACCGACAGCAACGGCATGCTTCTCCAGGACCTCCTGAGGGCGCTCGACAAGTGCGAGGTTCGTGGCGACGCCGACGTCACGATCAGCGACGTCACGTATCGCTCGACCGCGGCCTCGCCGGGTTCCTTGTTCTTCTGTGTCCCTGGTTCAAGAACTGACGGGCATGCGTTCGCCTCGGATGCTTGCTCGAGGGGCGCCGCCGCCGTGTTGGTCGAACGGTGGGTGGACGCGGCGTGTACGCAGGTCCGCGTGTCATCCGTCCGAGCTGCCATGGGTCCCGTTTCCGCGTCGTTCTTCGGTCGTCCCTCGGAAACGATCACGGTGGTGGGCGTGACGGGAACCAACGGAAAGACCACGGTCACCTACCTCCTCGAGTCGATCTTCCGCGCGGCGAAGCTCCGTCCAGGCCTCATCGGCACCACCGGCGTTCGCATCGACGGTGAGGCCATTCCGTTCGACAGAACCACGCCTGAAGCTTCCGACCTGCAGCGCCTCCTGGCGGACATGGTCCGTCGCGGTGTCCGGGCAACCGCCATGGAGGTCTCCTCGCATGGCCTGGATCAGCACCGCGTGGACGGAACGAGATACCGCTGCGCCGTCTTCACGAATCTGTCCCAGGACCACCTGGACTACCACGGCACGATGGATGCCTACCTCCAGGCGAAGGCTCGGCTGTTCACCACCAGTCTGTCCGACTCCGGCGCCATCAATTGGGATTCATCCGAAGGGCAGTCCATCGCCCGCGAAGCCAACATCGATGTCGTGTCGTTCGGGTTCACCGAAGGTGCGGACGTCATGGGTCGAGGGCTCCAGCTGTCGCCTCGCGGCCTGGAGTTCACCGTGGATGACGTGCCGGTCAGGTCGCGGCTTCGCGGCGGGTTCAACGCGTCGAACTGTCTCGCCGCCTTCACGGCCGCGCGCCGAGCCGGGATCGGCGATGACGCCATCGTCGAAGGCATCACGGGCCTGTCCGGCGTTCCGGGGCGGCTGGAGCCGGTGGACGAGGGACAGCCGTTTCTGGTGCTGGTCGACTACGCCCACACTCCAGACAGTCTGGACAACGTCCTTCGAACCGCACGGGAGCTCACGGACCGAAAGATCATCGTGGTGTTCGGATGCGGGGGCGACCGTGACCGTGAGAAGCGCCCGATGATGGGGGAGGTCGCCACTCGCCTCGCCGATTTGACCGTCATCACGTCGGACAACCCTCGGTCGGAGGATCCGGAAGCCATCATCCACGAGATCGAAGCTGGGGCGGGCCGAGGTAGCGGCCGGTATGTGGTCGAGCCCGACCGTCGCGCAGCTATTCAGCTGGCGTTGACCGAGGCAGACTCTCGCGACGTGGTCGTGATCGCCGGGAAGGGCCATGAGAGCGGTCAAGAATTTCGCGACCGAACCATCCCGTTCGATGACCGTCTGGTGGCGGCCGAGGAGCTCCGCGGAGTTCTCGGCACGACGAGTGATTCGACGTCTGGAAGGGTCGAATGAAGGCCCGCACGCTCGCTGAGGTCGCCGCCGTGACGGGCGGAACCGTGAGCGCCGATGCGGCAGGTCGGGAGTTCAACAGTGTCTCGATCGACAGCCGGACCACACGTCCGGGCGATCTGTTCGTGGCGGTCGTCGGGGAGCGAAGCGACGGCCACCGGTTCGTCCGCGCTGCCATGGACGCCGGCGCTGCCGGGGCGATGGTCCAGCGAGGGGCACCGCTCGATGACCGGCACGGCGTAGTGGAAGTGGAGGACACGCGTGCGGCGCTCCTCGACCTGGCCCGCGCGGCGCGTTCGGCCCTCTCGGCGACGGTCGTCGGGATCACCGGCTCCACCGGAAAGACATGCACGAAGGACTTCGCCGCGGCCGTGCTCCGAGAGCGCTTCAACGTCGTGGCCAGCCCCGCTTCCTTCAACAACGAAGTGGGGCTTCCCCTGACGATCCTTATGGCTGCCGGCGACACCGAAGTGATCGTGTGTGAGATGGGCAGCCGCGGGCCCGGACACATCCGGCTGCTATGCGACGTCGCCCAACCGCACATCGGAGTGGTGACGAACGTCGGCGTTGCGCACATGGAGCTGTTCGGGTCACCCGAGGTTCTTCGTGCCGCAAAGAGGGAGCTGCCCGAATCCCTCCCGCAGGACGGCGTCGCCGTCCTCAATGCCGACGATCCGGTGGTCAAGGGATACGCCGAGCACACCGAGGGGAAGCCGCTCTTCTTCGGTCGATCGATCGACGCCGACGTCAGGGCGAAGCGAATCTCCGTGAGCAGACAGAACGGACGGGCTACCTTTGACCTTGTCACTCCGTCGGGCGCCGCGTCCGTGATGCTTCCCGTCCCGGGGGAGCACATGGTCTCCAACGCGCTCGCCGCCGCCGCAGTCGGCACGGCGTTGGGTCTGACCGCCGAAGAGTCGGCGGTACGGCTCGAGAGCGCCGAGGTCTCCGGCGGCCGGATGGAGGTCTTCAAAAATGCGGACGACGTGACGGTCGTCGACGACTCGTACAACGCCAACCCGACGTCCATGGCCGCCGCCCTCAAAGCGGCGAGATGGATGGCGGGCGCCGGGAGGTGCATCGCCGTCCTCGGAACCATGGCGGAGCTCGGAGCGATCTCTGCTGAGGAGCACCGCCGTATCGGCGAGCTCCTGGTACGGGTCGGGATCGATGTCCTGATCACCGTGGGGGAGGAGGCGCGCGTGATCGCCGCCGGAGCGGAGCGGGAGGGCCTGGAGCGCCACCACATCCACGTCTGCGACCGGGTCGACGAAGCCGGTGCCCTGGTTCGGAGCCTTGCTGGCCCCGGTGATCTGGTGCTGGTCAAAGCTTCTCGCGCGGTGGGTCTGGACCGTCTGGCCCACGCGCTTCGGTCGGCGCAGAGATCGATGGAGGGCTCGGCGCCGTGACCGCGATTCTGATCGCCGCCGGCGTGGCCCTTCTGGCGACGCTTCTCGGGACGCCGATCGCCATCCGCCTCTTCCGGCTCTGGGGGTGGGGACAACACATCCGCGAAGATGGGCCGCAGGGGCACCTGGTGAAGACCGGAACGCCGACCATGGGTGGCGCGGTGATCATCGGAGCGATGTGCCTGGCCTACCTCGTGGCGAGGGTGCGGACGCCGTTCACGACGGCGGGCCTGGCGGTGTTGGGTGTGGCGGTTGGGCTCGGCGTCGTGGGGAGCATCGACGACCTGATCAAGATTCGAAGGCAGCGTTCGCTGGGCCTGAACAAGACGACGAAGTTCCTGGCCCAAGCCGTGGTCGCGGTCGCGTTTGCCTTCGTCGCGGTGGAGTTGTCACATGTGAGCCGCGAGGTGTCGTTCATCCGCGCCGACACGGGGCTCAGGCTGGGGATCGCGTTCTACGTCTGGGTCTTCCTTATGGTCGCGGCGTCCTCGAACGGCGTGAACCTCACGGACGGGCTCGACGGCCTGGCGTCTGGCTCGGCCGCTCTGGTGTTCGCCGCGTACGTGATCATTTCGTTCTGGCAAGCCCGGCACTCCTGCTTCCTCACGCCAATCCAGGGGTGCTACCAGATCCGCGTTCTCCCGTCGTTGGACGTCGCCATCGTCGCGGCGGGAGCGCTCGGCGCCGTGGCGGGGTTCCTGTGGTGGAACGCCGCGCCGGCGAAGATCTTCATGGGCGATACCGGTTCGCTGGCGCTCGGCGGCCTCATGGCCGGACTCGCCGTGATGACCGAGACCCAGCTGCTCCTGCTCGTTCTCGGCGGTCTCTACGTCCTGGTCACGACCTCGGTGATCCTGCAGGTCGGCGCGTTCCGGCTGACCGGGCGCCGGCTGTTTCGGATGGCTCCCATCCACCACCACTTCGAGCTGGTCGGGTGGCCGGAGTTCACCGTCATCGTCCGGTTCTGGATCCTGGCCGGGCTTGCGGTGGCGTTCGGACTAGGGCTCTTCTACGCCGATTTCCTGGCGCGCGGAGGAACGGTATGACCGGTGCGTTCGCCGGCCTCCGAGCCGTTGTGGCCGGGTTCGGGGTGAGCGGCCGGGCCGCCGTCTCCGTTCTGGCCGAGGAGGGCGCCTCCGTCCTCGTCACGGAATCTCGTTCATTCGAGGAGATCCAGGCGCTCGCAATGACCGCGGACGAGGGGGATGCTCCTCTTACCGTCCCGCCCGGCGTGACGTTCGAAGGCGGAGGCCATCGAAACGAGCACCTTGACGGGGCGGACGTCCTGGTCGTCAGTCCCGGCGTTCCCGAGCACGCGCCGATCGTGCAGCGGGCTCTCAGTGGCGGGATCCCGGTGTGGAGCGAGCTGGAGATCGGGGCGCGTCTGTGCCGGGCCCCCATCGTCGCCGTGACCGGGACCAACGGGAAGACGACCACCGTCGAACTGATCGCTTCGATGATGCGGACTGCCGGTCTGACCGCCCGGGCATGTGGGAACGTCGGGTACCCGTTCTCGTTGGCGGCCCACCAGTCCCACGACGCGCTCGCCGTGGAGGCGTCGTCGTTCCAGCTCCGGTTCCACCACAGCCTGCATCCCAAGGTCTCCGTGCTCCTGAACCTGGCTGAGGATCACCTGGACTGGCACGGATCGTTCGAGGCGTACGCGGATGCCAAGGCTCGAATCTTCGCTCTTCAGTCGCCACCGGACGTCCACATCGGGAACCGTGACGACCCTCGGGCGTCCCAAGTGTCGGACACGGCGCCCTGTGCTGTTCGGTGGTTCCGCTCCGGACCTCCGCACGAAGACGATGTCGGGGTGGTTGACGACCACGTCATCGCGCGGATTGAGTCATCCGCCGCTGCGGCCATGAACGGCCGGTCGCTCGAAGGCGAGATCGATCTCGGAACGCCCCGGTCCCGCGCCCCGGCGTTCGTCGCCGATGCGGCCGCCGCCGCTGCCGCCGCACTGGCGTTCGGCATTCCGGCGGACCCCGTTCGCGATGCAATCGCGTCGTTCACGCCGCTCCCGCACCGCGGCGCCGTGGTGGCAGAGGTGGAATCGGTCCGTTTCATCGACGATTCGAAGGCGACGAATCCGCACGCCGCCCTGGCAGCGCTGGACGGTCTGGACCGCGTGGTCTTGATCGCCGGCGGCCTGGCGAAGGGCGTGGACCTCCGGCCGCTGGCGCAGGCCGCGCCCCACCTGTCGTCGGTGGTCGCAATCGGGGAGGCGGCCCCCGCGATTGCCGAGGTCTTTCACGGCCTGGTGCCCGTCGAGCTGGCGTCGTCGCTCGAGGAAGCGGTGGAGATCGCCTTCGAGCGAGCTCCGCGGGACGGCTCCGTCGTCCTCGCCCCGGCGTGTGCCAGCCAGGACATGTTTCGCGATTACCGCGAGCGAGGACTGCGGTTCGCAGCGGCCGCCGCTTCGGTGGCACGGGAGGCGGTCACGACGGGCGGTTCCATGAAGAGGAGGCCTGGCCATGGGGAGTGAAGGCGTCGCCACCCTCCCTCGCCTCCGGGTGGTCCGGCCCGACGAAGTGCCGCCGGCGGTGGCCAGAGCCCGGGCCGAACGCAGCCAGCGGCGTCTTTTGGGAACGCTGGCTGTTTCCGCGTCTGCGCTCACGCTCGTCGGCCTGGTCATGGTGCTCTCGGCCAGTTCGGTTTCGTCGTTCGCCGAGTACGGCTCGAGCTTCCTGTTCTTCAAGCGCCAGCTGCTGTACGCGGGCGTGGGCGCCGGGGTCGCCGTCGTGGTGGCGAGAATCGGTTACCAGCTCTGGCAGAAGCTGTCGCTAGTCCTCCTTTTGGTTGTGATCGTGCTTCTCCTTCTCGTCCTTCACCCCTCGCTCGGTGTCGTTGCGGGAGGAGCTGCGCGGTGGCTGTCCGTAGGACCGATGTCGGTGCAGCCATCGGAGGCCGCGAAGCTTGCCGTCATCGCCGCGACGGCGTCGATCCTGGCTCGCCAGCTGCACCAGGTGCATGACCCCATGCGATGGGTCCTGCCGATCGTCCTCATCGTCGGTGTGGTCACGGCGCTGATCCTGCTCCAGCCAGACCTGGGGACCGCCGTCGTCATCGGAGGGTCGGTGTTCATCCTGTTGTTCGTGGCCGGGGTGAAGCTGTGGAAGCTCGGCGTGGTCGCCGTCCTGAGTGGTCTGGTCGGGACGGCGCTCATTCTCGGCGAGGGATACCGTCGCACCCGGTTGCTTTCGTTCTTCCATCCCTGGGCCGATCCGCAGAACACGGGGTACCAGATCGTGCAGTCGCTGATCGCCTTGGGCTCGGGAGGGCTGGTGGGCGTGGGGCTCGGGGCGAGCCGGCAGAAATGGATGTACGTCCCGAACGCCCACACCGACTTCATCTTTTCGATCCTGGGCGAAGAGCTGGGGTTGCTCGGTGAGGTCGTCGTCCTCGCACTGTTCGGCGCTTTCCTCTATTCCGGGATTCGAATCGCGCTGAGGGCTCGCGATGGGTTTGGCCGGCTCCTCGCCGCGGGGATCACCGGCTGGCTCGGACTTCAAACGCTCATCAACCTTGGGGCGGTGACTGGCCTCCTTCCGATCACCGGCGTGCCGCTTCCGTTCCTCTCGTTCGGCGGTTCGGCGCTGGTCGTGTCGCTGGCCGCGACCGGCGTGCTGTTCTCCATCGGCCGAACGAACCTGGTGCGGACGCGCCCGGCCAAGAAACGGACATGAACGCCGTGATCGCCGCCGGCGGAACCGCGGGCCATATCTTTCCCGGCCTCGCCGTGGCGCGAGCGCTTCGGGACGGCGGACACGACGTCACGTTCGTGGGTACGGAGGAGCGCCTCGAAGCGCGGTTGATTCCGGCGGCCGGCTTCGCGTTCCACCCCATCGCCGCCGCGCCGTTTCGTCGTGTGGTCTCGCGGTCCGTATTGCGGCTCCCCGTGGTGGTGCTTCGAGCGGCGGGTGCGTGCCGCCCGATTGTTCGCGGCGCCGACGTCGTCGTCGGCATGGGCGGATACGTCAGCGTCCCCGCCGTTCTGGCGGCGAGACGCGAGCGCCGGCCGGTCGTCCTTCACGAGCAGAACGCCGTGCCAGGCTTGGCCAACCGTGTGCTGGCGCGAATCGCGGACGCCGTCGCGCTGTCGTTTTCCGAAGCGGCCCGGAAATTCCCCAAGCGGGTCGACACATCGGTCACCGGCAACCCCGTGCGGGACGAAATCGCGCGCGTTTCCGAAGACCGCGCGCTTCTGGCGAAGGAGGCGCGCGAGGAATTCGGTCTGGACGAGGGGCGAAAGACCATCCTGGTGTTTGGCGGAAGCCAGGGAGCTCTGCACCTGGATCGGGCGGCGGCGGGCGCCTGCCGCGCCCTCGCCGACCGCCGCGACCTTCAGGTCGTCCTGGTCACGGGCCCCGCGCACTTTGACTCTGTCCGCCGCGCCCTTCCAACGGAAAACAACGGCATTGCGGTCAGGGCCTTCGACTTCATCGAGCGGATAGAGCTCGCGTATGCGGTCGCCGACCTGGCAGTCGCGCGGGCCGGAGCGACCACCGTGGCGGAGCTCTCGGTGTGCGGCATACCCGCGGTGCTCATTCCGTATCCGTATGCGACCGGACGCCACCAGGAGGCGAACGCACGAGCGCTGCAGCGCGCCGGTGGAGCGAGCGTCATGCTCGACGAACACCTCTCGGCGGCGACGCTCGCCCGGCGGATCGAAACCCTGGTGGATCACGACGAAAGGCTCGAGGCGATGCGAGTCGCGTCGCGAGCGTTCGGCCAGCCGGACGCCGCCGTGCGGTTGGCCGACGTGGTCACGACCACCGCAGGACGAAAGACCCCGGCATGATCCGCGACGGGAGGATCGAGCCACCGCCCGGCGGAACGGCCGAACATGACCGCATCCGCGCCATCGCGAGC
>JALYGK010000070.1 GCA_030777105.1 Actinomycetota bacterium
ATCGACGAGGTCGCGTTGAGCCTGCCGCCACAGACCCTGACGACCCGTGCGCGGTGGTGGTGGCTCCCTCGCGATCTCCTGGAGCGGGCGCGAATCACCAACGCGGCGCTTCCCGGATCCGCACACGCCGCCGAACACGCCGCCATCGGACTCTTGCCGCTGGTCGCGACGTGCGACCGGTGGGACATCGGCGGTCTCTCCACTCCGTTTCATCCCGACACGGGCGCGGCCACGATCTTCATCTACGACGGCTATCCGGGCGGAGCGGGCATCGCCGAACGAGGCTACGAATCCGGTGAACGCCTCATTGAAGCGACGTTCGAGACGGTCCGGCACTGCCCGTGCGCCAAGGGGTGCCCGTCCTGCATCCAGTCGCCGAAATGCGGGAACGGCAACGAGCCACTCGACAAGCAAGGAGCCATCGCGCTCCTCGCGGCGATGCTCGGCAAGGTATGGGGATAGCGCGATCGCAGGTCTACATCGGGGTGGTCGGGCCCGACCCGGCGCCACACGATGTCGCCCGCCAGGCCGAGGAGGTCGGGAGGCGTTTGGCACAGGCCGGCGCCGTTCTGGTGTGCGGCGGACTGGGAGGCGTGATGGAGGCCGCGGCGAGAGGCGCCGCGGCGGAGGGCGGAACCAGCATCGGGCTCCTTCCCGGATTGTCACGTGAAGCCGCAAACCCGCACCTCACGTTCTCCATCCCGACCGGGATGGGCGAGATGCGCAACGTCCTGGTGGTTCGCTCGTCGGATGCCGTGATCGCTCTGGCCGGGGAGTTCGGCACTCTTTCCGAGATCGCCTTCGCCCTGAAGACCGACGTGCCGGTGGTGGGTCTGGAAACCTGGGAGCTGGCGAAGTCCGGGAAACGAGTGGAACCATTCGTAATGGCGCAATCGCCGGAGGAGGCGGTTCGTGAGGTCCTCCGGCTTGCCGAGGAAGCGAAAGGGACGACGGGGCCCTAGCGCGCCCTTCGGGTGGCCAGCCGGGCGAAATTCGCGATCGCTCCTCGTTCGTCGGCTGAAAGTCCCACGGTGAACAGTGCCGCGGCGTAGACCACTACACCGATCAGGCCCACAGTGACCAGCTCGGCCGGCCACCCGACGTCGGGCAAGACCACCCTCGAAAAGATCATGACCAGTGCGGCGAGGATGGTCGGCAACGCCAAGCGCGCGTAGTGCCGGTCGAAGGGCTGGATGCGGACGAACCGCCACACGAGATAGAGCCGGGCCAGGTTGGAGAGAGCAAGCGTGACCGCCTGCGCCACCGCCGCACCTTCCGCGCCGAACCGGGGAGCAAGCACGAACGCCAGCAGGACGTCGAGGGCGAACGACGCCGCGTAGACCGCCAGGTCCCACCCGGTTCGGCCCACCATGATCAGGATGAAACCGACACTTCCCACCGCCACGTTGACCGCCTGCCCGATGAGGAGGATCCGAAGGGCAGTGGTCCCCTGGTCGAACTGTCCACCGAAGAGCAGGAGCACCGGCCCCGGAACGATGGCGAGGAGAAGCAAGATCGGGATCGTTCCGGCCACCACCCACCGGGTGAGCAACTTGAACAACCCGTCGAGCTGTTCGCGTTCTCCCCTGGCGTGGAGGTCCGCGACGAACGGGCTGAACATGTAATTGACCGCGATCAAGAAGAGGACGATTGCGTGCGCCACGCGGACCGCCGCGGCGTAGATGCCGAGCTCCGCCGATTCGACGTACCGGCTAAGAATGAAGTAGTCCACCCAGAACAACAGCTGCGCAAGGAGCGCGGCCGGAGCGCGCGGAGCACCGTACCTGATCAGCGCTTGCGCCTCGCCTGGTTCGGCTGGGAGCGGCGTGAACCGTTTCGTCTCGGCTCGCCATGCGAAGGCCGCGGCGGCCGTCGCGAGCGCCCACGACAGGGCATAAGCCAGGACGCTTGAGCCGGTCGACCTCGAGATGGCCCAAGCCGCCACCATCACGGCGATCCACGCGACCGGCTGGCCGGCCCAGTAGATCCAGAGAGTGTGGCGCATCACCTTCAGACCTCGCGTCCCACCGAGATAGACCTGGCTGAGCGCCACAAACGGGAGCGCCACGGCTGCCGCTCGAAAGGCATCGACTGCCTCCGGCGCCCCGAGCGCGGCAGCGATCGCACGTGCGGCGACGAACACGACCACTCCGACCACGACGCTGACGGCGCCGGCGATGACGGCAGCACGACTGACGACGGCTCGAGCTCGTCCGCCTTCACCCCGCCCCACGTCGATGGCCACCCGTCGAACCGCGGCCATGTCCATGCCGAACCGCGTGGCTGCGCCGCCCACGAAGGCGAACTGTGTAGCGAGAGTGATGATTCCGAGCGCCGAGGGTCCATCCGGGCCAAACGCTCGGGAGATCAGGACGTTCGTGCCGAGCGTCGCGACGACGAAGATGACCAGGCCGAGAAGGTTCTGGCCGGCTCCGGCGAGAATCCTTACGCGGTCACTCGAGGTATCCGAGCCCACGGAGGTGCTCCTCGACCTCTTCCACCTCCGCTTCCGCGATCCCGGCGGGCTCCGCCGAGGTGGCCCGGTCGCCATCCGGCTCGGCTGTCGCCGGTGCCAGGTCCCGCCCGACCACCGCTCTCAGCACGGAGCCGGCATGACGCACCGACGGAGCGACGTCCACCGCCGCCAGGATCGTGGGCGCGAGGTCGACCAACGACGCGACGTCGGGGAACGCTCCCCGGTCGACGGCAGGTCCGGCCGCGGCAAACACGCCGTCGACGCGGTGGTCACCGGAGAGCCAGTCGGCGGGCTCAACGGCGGCTCGGGCGTGGGTGAGGCTGTAGAGCGGCGCGGCTTCCAACAGCAGGTCCGGCGCGTCGTCGGCGTGCTTTCCCTTGAAGACCTCCTCGCGGCGCCAGATCCGGCCGACCGGCCGACTGCCCGTTCTTGGGTCGGTGAACGAGCCCAGTCGTTCGGCGACTTCGTCTCGAACCCGTTCGTAGTCCCCCGGGTCCACGATGCCGCCGGGTTCCCGCCCCGCCAGGTTGACCGAGACCCCTTCGCCCGTTGAGTGGACGCTCGTGTACGCGCGGGTCGCGGGCCAGTTCACCGCGGTGGGAATTCGAACCTTTCCGTGCAGGCCAAGAAGGTCGTAGACCCGTCGCGCCACGCTTCGCATCGGCCCCCACTGAAGCGGGCCGAGAACCGCTTTCGACTTCGAGAACTCCAGGAACCCCAACTGCTCCAGCAGGCGGTCCATGTTGACTGCCCCAGTGCAGGCCTGGGAGCCGTGGTCGCTGACGAACATCACGAGGTCGTCCTGGCTGGTTCGGTCGAGCAGGCGCCCCAGACCTTCGTCGAGCAGGCGGTACACCTCCCGGACCTTCTCGGCAAGCGGCTGCTTCGAAAGGTGCCCGTAGTCCGGGTGATCCGACGAGATGTAGTTCGACAGACAGTGCTGGACGCGGTCGGTCGCCACGAATACCAGGCACGCCACCCGCCAGTCGGTCGTATCCAGAAGGTGTTCCATCGTGCGTTGCCGCTTCGTGACGAACTCGCGAACCTCCTCCAGGAAGGGCTCCGGCCGATGGCGGAACGTCGTCCACGACATTCCATTGATGGGGAACCCCACTCCCGCTTCCTCGAGCTCTCCGGCCAGCGCCTCCGGGTAAGTGAACGGGCGACGCTTCGGTAGCACGCCGCCCGCGATGAGCCTGCCGTTGATCTGCGGCGGCGGGAACGTCAGGGGAACGTTCACCATCACGGTTTCGACTCCCGCCCGGGTCAGGTCGGCCAGGAAGGTTCGCTCGCGGATCGAGCGGTACGACACGGGGAAGCTCTGTCTGCCCTCACGCCGGGGCTCCACGATGTCGTAGACGCCGTGGTCGGCGGGCTCCACGCCCGTCAAGAACGACGGCCAGGCCGACCATGAGTGGGGAGGAAGCGTGGACTTGAGTACTCCTCGCCCGCCGCGTTCAATGAGACGCGACAGGTTCGGCAGCGCTCCGCCTTGCAAAAGCGGATCCAGGATCTGCCAGTCAGCGCCGTCCCACGCGATAACGAGCACTCGTCCCATGCGAACCCCGATTAGACAGGCGTTTGACGCTCTCGTCCACCGCAATATATCGTCTCGATATATCGGTTCGCTATATCGCGACTTTCACGGAAGGACGACACCGTGCTCGAAGTGGCCATCCTGGGGCTCCTCAAAGAGCGAGCCATGCACGGCTACGAGCTGAAGAAGCGCCTCTCCGAGACCCTGGGGAGCTTCTGGCAGGTCTCGTACGGCTCCCTGTACCCCGCGCTCAAACGACTCCTGCGCGAAGAGGCGGTCGAGATGACCTTCCCCAAGCAGGAAGTGGGGCGGCGGAAGAACGTGTACCGCCTGACGAAGAAGGGCGAGCAGCTCTTCGCCGATCTCTTGGAACGAGCAGGACGGGAGGCCACCGAAGACACTGCCTTCTCCGTTCGTTTCGCGTTTTTCCGCTACCTCAAGCCGGAGACCCGAATCCGCTTGCTCGAGCGCCGGCGTGAGTTCCTGGAAGGCCGGTGGTCCAAGCTCAAGCAGTCGCTCCAGAGCTACCGGGAGCGCATCGACAACTACACACTCTCGCTGATGGATCACGAGCTGGCGGCGACGGAGAGCGACATCCGCTGGCTCGATGAGCTGATCAAGGCCGAGCGTGAAATGGTCCCTACTCGCCTGGGTACCGGGGGGACCACCCGCCGGCGGCCCGGCCTTTCCCGAAGGGAGCGTGCCCGATGACCAACGAGCGGATACGGGTGGGAATCGTCGGCGTCGGCAACTGTGCCTCCGCCCTGGTTCAGGGATTGGAGTTCTACCGGGACACCGCCGTTGGCGAGGAGGTCCCTGGCCTCATGCACGTCGACCTCGGGGGCTACCACGTTCGCAATGTGGAGGTTGCGGCGGCGTTCGACGTCGATGCCAAGAAGGTTGGGCGGGACGTATCGGAGGCCATCTTTTCCGAGCCGAACAACACCATTCAGTTCGCCGACGTCGCCCCAACGGGCGTTGACGTCCTTCGAGGACCCACGCTCGACGGCCTCGGGCAGTACTACCGCGACGAGATCACGGAATCGCCCGAGTCTCCCGTGAACGTGACGAGGGAGCTTCGGGAACGGGGCATCGACGTCCTGGTCAACTACCTCCCCGTGGGGAGCGAGGCCGCGGCCAGGCACTACGCCGAGGCGGCGCTCGAAGCGGGAGTCGGATTCGTGAACTGCATGCCGGTGTTCATCGCGTCGGACCGGGCGTGGGCGAAGCGGTTCGGCGAAGCGCGCGTGCCGATCGTCGGGGACGACATCAAGAGCCAGGTGGGATCCACCATCGTCCACCGCGTCCTGACCAAGCTCTTCGAGGACCGCGGGATGCGACTGGAGCGGACCTACCAGCTGAACTTCGGCGGCAACATGGACTTCAAGAACATGCTGGAGCGAAACCGCCTCACATCGAAGAAGATCTCGAAGACGCAATCGGTGCAGAGCCAGCTGCGGAAGGGGCTCGACCGGAAGGACATCCACATCGGCCCGTCGGACTACGTGCCGTGGCTGGAAGACCGCAAGTGGGCGCAGATCCGAATGGAAGGAACGGGCTTCGGAAACGTCCCGATGACCATCGAGCTGAAGCTCGAGGTGTGGGATTCACCGAACTCGGCCGGGATCGTGATCGACGCCATCCGGTGCATTCGCCTCGCGAAGGACCGCGGACAGGGTGGGCCGGTCATCGGGCCGAGCGCGTTCTTCATGAAGTCGCCCCCCGTACAGTTTTCCGATGACGCTGCTCGGGAGATGGTCGAGGAGTTCATCCTCGGCAACGGGGACGCATCGCGGCAGGCCGACTGGTCCGCGTTCTTCGACGCCAGAACTGCAGCCCCGTAGCTGGGAGCGGGCGCGAGCGGCGCTCGCCTCCCGGGACTTCCGGCTCCTGCTGTCGACTCGCCTCTTGAGCCAGGCGGCCGACGGGTTCTTCCAGGCGTTTCTGGTTGCGCAGTTGGTCTTCCTCAACCCGGAGCGGAACAGCACGGCGGCAGGCGTGGCGCGGGCGTACGCGCTTCTGATTATCCCGTTCTCGTTGATCGGGCCCCTAGCCGGTGTGCTGATCGACCGGTGGTCCAGGCGGCGAATCCTTACCCTTGTGCCGCTGACCCGAGCCCTCGGAGCTCTGGCGCTGCTGCCGATTCCTGGAGCCGGCGCGGCTCTGTACGCGCCGACCGTTGCCATCGTGTCCGTGAACCGCTTCTTTCTGGCGACTGCCGGGGCAGCCACGCCTTCGTTGGTGCAACGGGAGCACCTTCTGGTGGCGAACTCCATGGCAACGGTCGGTGGAACGGTGGCCACGTTCACCGGCCTGGTCGCCGGCACGAAGCTCGAGGCGGTCGTCGGGGTGAAGGGACTGCTGGTGATCTCGGCCATCTGTTGGCCGGTGGCGGCCTTCTTCGCCTCTCGGATTGCCGCGTCGCTCCGACCCGAACGGGCCGCGGCGCGCATCCGCGACCAGGTGTCGCGGGTTCTCACGGAGCTTCGGGCCGGAGCGCGTCGCTTGGTTGCGACACCTCGAGCATTGGGTCCGGTGGTCTCCGTATCGCTCGACCAGTTCCTGGTGGGATTCGTGACCGTTCTGTCTCTGGTCGTGTTCAAGGAGCAGTTCCGTGCCGGAGTTGGCTCCTACGGGAACATCATCGCGGCGGGCGGCGTGGGGATCCTTCTGGGAACGCTCACGGTAGGCCGGCTCGAGCCGATCTGGCCGAAACCGATCATCGTCGCGGTCGCTTTTGCTTTGGCCGGCGTGGCTTGTGTGGCGGTGGCGCCTGCGTTGACCGGGATTCTGATTCTCCTTGTGTCGTTCGTGTTGGGACTGACGTTCGCGTGGCGAAAGGTCCCCGTCGACACAATGGTTCAGGAATCGATCCCCGACCGTTACCGCGGTCGAGTGTTCTCCATCTACGACCTCTCCTATTCCATGGCTCGCGTGGTTGCTGCGATCGTCGCAGTGCCGCTGATCCCGCTCCTGTCGCCGGGGTGGCTCCTGGCTGCGGTCGGCGCCGTGTATTTGCTGTGGTCGCCGGTCGTTCCCTGGTGGACGAGCCGGCCTCAACACGTCCGACTCCGGTTCTATGAAGGGGGCCGGGCAGAAGAGGTTCCGCGCGCAGTCTCGTTCGCCGGCGAAGAGCAGGAGGTCCAGTTGGAGCGGTCGTGGGTGGAGGAAAGGGACGGCGTCAGTCGCCGACGATTCCGGCTTCGCCTGGCGGATGGGTCGGGAATGGAGGTCGCCGGCGACTCGGACGGCAACCGCTGGATGCTCGAACGCGAACTTCCCATGCCTGATACAGGCAATAATCTCGGGCGTTAGGGAACAATTCGGAAATGGCGAGGCGGTTCCGCTTTCCCTATCCCTTCATTCTTACGATAGCCGTACCCGTGGCCGTGCTCGTCGGGGGATGGCTCACTGTTCGGATGATCAGCAACGCCGTCTGCTCCTCGTATAACGCCTTCTCGAACGACCTCTGCGATCGATGGAACTGGGTAGCTCCGGCTAGGGACGGCTTCCCGTTACCTTCCCGCTGGACGATTGCGTGGGATGAAGAGAGTTGCGGCAGTGGAGGTTGCCTCACTCATCTGTTCATCGTTCGTCCCGTAGAACGGGTAGGCGACCCTGTCCTGTCGTATGCCACTCGCGTCCGCGAGTTGGGCTGGCACGTCCGTCGAGGGACCAATCCCGAATACCGATACTTCGTCGGGACGAAGGATGATCTCGTGGTCAGCATCGAGTCCGCTGGAAGTAAATCTGTTTGGGGACCCAGACAGTTCAGAAATCAGAACTTTGTCGCAGTTCGCTTTACCTTCATCGATGAAGGCGGCGTGTTGTACGAGAGAGCGACCGCCGAACTGCACTAGCGTGCGGTCGCCTGCTCGATGGCTCAGCTTTGTCGCTCTCGTCGTCGTCGGTGGAGCAGCGGTCATGTGGTTCGTGTGGCTTCCGCACTATCGCCCGGCGTTAAAACCAGGCGAACGCTACGGAATTGACGTCTCCCACCACCAGGGCCTGATCGATTGGCGGCGGGTCGCGGCCGACGACATCATGTTTGCGTACATCAAGGCATCGGAGGGCACCGACCATAGGGACAGACGATTCATCGCGAACTGGCAAGGCGCCGCGGAGGTAGGGATCGAGCGCGGCGCGTACCACTTTTTTACCCTGTGCTCTGCCGGCGAGGCGCAGGCTCGGAACTTTCTTGACGCAATATCACCAGATGAGGACGCTATGCCGCCGGCCGTGGACCTCGAGATCGCCGGCAATTGCGCGTCGCCGCCTGGTCCGGCCGTGATCCAAGCGGAACTGAATCGTTTCCTCCAGATCCTGGAGTCGGAGTGGGGACGACCAGCGCTGCTCTACGTCGGAGATGACTTCAGGGCTCGCTACGGGTTCGTGAACTCACTAGACCGTCCAATTTGGCATCGACGTTTTCTCCTTCGGCCAGACATCGATGGATGGGTCGTCTGGCAGGTAACGGGTTGGGCGCATGTAGACGGAATTGACGGCGACGTGGACCTCGACGTGACGGCCGCTCAGTTGCCACCGGCCGACGCCTAGCTACTAGGCCGCGAAGGATTAAGAGAATTTTTCCTCTCCCGTTGACAGTCCGAACACGTGTTCGATACACTGGTAAGCACCTCCCCCCACTGTGCGGTTCCGAAGGCAGGTGCACATGGGGATCGCCCGCAACGAAGAAGAATCACTTCCCGATCTGGTCCACGAAGCCGACCTCTGGCACGCCCACGCCTCCCAGGCGCTCCGGGAGCTGTTCCGGGTAATCGTGGAGCTTTCCCGGACCGGCGCGTGGGAGCAGGAGTACGGAGCTCGGGATCTCGCTCACTTCCTCGCCATGCGATACGGGATTTCCCACTGGAAGGCATGCCGTTGGATCAACGCCGCCCATGCATTGGAGCACCTTCCTCAATTGGCCGAGGCACTTGCTTCAGGTGAGGTGGGTGTCGACAAAGTGGTGGAGCTGTGCAGGTTCGCCGATCCCAACACCGAGGGCTCTCTCATCGCCTGGGCCAGGGGAGTGTCCACCGCGTCCATCCGGCACAAAGCCGATCTGGTCCTGAAGCGACGGATCGAGGAGGTCCGGGAGGCAGAACGCTCCCGGTTCCTGAACTGGTGGGACCTCGATGAGGGGAAGAGACTGGGCCTTGGGGCGGAGTTTCCCGCGGCGGACGGGGCGGTGGTACGAAGCGCCCTCGAGCGGATCATGGAGGAGATCCCGGTGATGCCGGGAGAGGAAGACGATTCCTACGCCGAGGCGAGGAGAGCAGACGCCCTGGTGATGTTGGCCTCAACCCAGATCGCCTCCGATCAGGACCCCGACCGGGCCACCGTGGTGGTCCACGTGCGGGCCGGCGGGTTCGGGAAAGAGAACGGCGCCTCGGAGCTGGAGGACGGCCCGGTGATCCATTCAGAAACGGCCAACCGCCTTGCCTGCTCGGGGAGGCTGGCGTGGCTGCTCGAGGACCAGAAGGGAGACGTCCTTCGGGTGGGACGGCTCCGGAGGGACCCACCCCGGTGGATGATGCGGGCCCTCAGGCACCGGGACCGCGAATGCCGCTTCCCCGGGTGCGGGACCAGGCGGTACCTGCAGGCCCATCACATCAGGCACTGGGACCAGGGAGGGCCGACCGAACTGGACAACCTGGTCCTGGTGTGCTTCTTCCACCACAAGCTGGTGCACGAGTACGGGTGGAGGGTCATGCGGGAGCGAAACGGCACGGTGACCTGGTTCCGCCCCAACGGGAAGCGCTACCGGCCTGGGCCTGGGCCTCCAGGGGAGCGACCGTGGACACAACCTGAGTCCTTGGGGATGCTCGCCTAGCCACTGGCGAACAACCTCGCGCGAGACAGCGGCCAATAGCGGAGTCGAACTATGCCCTTGATGTCCTCTCTGGCTACCGGCCCGAACGTGCGGCTGTCCGTGCTTCTCGTGGCAGCTTCGCCGACGACCCAATACTCGTTCGGCCCGAGGACGCCGCCCTCAATCACATCGCCGGGGATGGCTGTCAGTCGCTTCACGAGCTCGAAGCCCGGTTGGTTCGGTCGATCAAGAACCACAAGGGCGCCGCGGCGGATGACCCGAGCTTTTGTCGCGACCAGGTAGTCGCCGGGAACGAGCGTCGGGTCCATGCTGGTTCCGGTTACCTCGACTCGGAAGGGTCGCGCCCGCATCAGGACGGCACTCGCCACAACTGCAGAGGCGAGACCCAAAAGCACCCGCATGCTGAAACGTCGTGAGGGGTAGCCTGCTAGACGGAAACGACTTCGACGAGAAGGAGGGACTGCCATGTTGATAGCCACCGTTTCACGACTCATTCGTCCGAAACGCATCGTCCACGCGCACTGCGACCTTCCGTGTGGCGTCTACGACCCGGCACAGGCACGGATTGAAGCCGAGTCCATCCTGGCCATACAGAAGAAGTATCAGGACGCGGAGAACTCGAAGAAAGACTCAGAGACCGTCGAGGAATTCCAGGAGAGGTGCATCAGGATCAAGGAGGATCGAGCCGAACTCGTGAAACACCACCTCTGGGTCCTGTGGACCGACTATTTCAAGCCGGAGCACACGGAACAGCATCCCAACCTGCACGACCTTTTCTGGGAGGCCACCAAGGAGGCCGGCGAGTCGAAGCGCTCCACTGACCCAGCGCAAGGACAGAAGCTGCTGGACCTCATCGACCAGATCACGGACGTCTTCACCGCGACGGAGAGCGGCAAAGCCGCCTAGCGAGAAGCCGCGGCGGAGTCCGTCGCGCGGCAGGTGCTTGCTCTCTTATACTCTGCCGCGCACAACCGCGAGAGGAGGTGCCATGGAGCTCTTCACTTCCCTTGAAGGCGTACAGCTCTTGACCAGGTGGGTGCACTTTCTCGCCGGGGTCACGTGGATCGGCCTCCTTTACTACTTCAACTTCGTCCAGGGGCCGTTCTTCAACGCGACCTCGCCCGAGGTGAAGACGGCCGCCACCAGAGGACTAGTGCCGAGGGCGCTCTGGTGGTTCCGGTATTCAGCGCTGGTCACGTGGCTCGCCGGCGTGCTTCTGATCCTGATCATCGTGGCGCAACAGGACTGGAACTTCGGCGAGGTTCTGACCCGGCCGTTCCCGCAGGGGCTTCCGATCCTCACCGGCGCCGTGCTCGGAACAATCATGTTCCTGAACGTGTGGGGGGTCATCTGGCCGAAGCAGAAAATCGTGATCGCCTCCGCTGAAGCGGCTGCCACCGGGGGGCAAGCCGATCCGCGAGCAACGGACGCCACGCGGCGCGCGCTTCTGGCGTCCCGAACGAACGTGCTGTTCTCCATCCCCATGCTGTTCTTCATGGCGACGTCGTCGCACCTCGCGCTGGCGGGATCCGCCACCACGGGACAGAAAGCGCTCTACATAATCCTTGCCGCGGTGGTCATCGGGGCGGTCGAAGCGAATGCCCTGGCCGGAACCACCGGGCCCGCGAAGCAACCGCTGGAGAAAGTCCAGAGCACCATCGTCTCGGGGTTCGTGCTGTGGCTTGTTCTCTGGCTGCTGTTGGTGCTGATTCTCCCGTAGGAGCAGCTACGCCTGGTCGCTCCCCAGGCCGCGAGCCTTCGCCCACTCGTCGAGCAACCGGTAGGCCTCGTCCTTCGAAATCGGCCCGCGCTCCAGCCGCTCCTCCAGGAGGTATTCCCGCGCCTCGCCGACCAGGGGGCCGGGCGACAACCCGAGGTGGGTCATGATCTCGTGGCCGTCGAGCGGCGGTCGGATCCGGTCCAGGTTCTCCTGCTCGGCCAGGCGAGCGATCCGGAGCTCGAGGTCGTCCTGAAGCGCGGCCAGCTGCTTCGCCCGAAACGGGTTCTGCGTGGTGCAGTCGGCCCGGGTCAGGTGATTGAGCTCGTCCAGCAGCCGGCCCGCCTTGCGGACGTACCGGCGAACCGCTGAATCGGTCCACCCCATGCGGTACGTGTGGAACTGAAGGTGCATTTCGACCAGGTTCACCACGTCGGCGATGACGTCGTTCGAGTACCGAAGCGCCCGAAGCCGCTGTTCGGCCAGGCGGGCTCCGACCACCTCGTGATGGTGGAAGCGAACCCCTTCTTCGGTGAACGACCTGGTTGCGGGCTTTCCGATGTCGTGCAGGAGCGCGGCCAGCCGGAGAACGAGATTCGGCTCACACCGGTCGACCACCGCCAGCGTATGGCGCAGGACGTCCTTGTGCCGGTGTACGGGGTCCTGCTCGAGCCGAAGCGCAGGCAGCTCCGGCAGAAAATGGTCGGCCAAACCACTTTCGACCACCATCTCAAGCCCGCGTGATGCGCGATCGGCCAACAGCAATCGACTGAACTCGTCGCGGATGCGTTCGGCCGAGACGATCGTGATACGGCCTGCCATCCGCTTCATCGCTTGGAGGACTCGAGGCGCCGGCGACATCTCCAGTGACGCCACGAATCTCGCCGCGCGCAGCATCCGCAATGGATCGTCGCCGAACGAGATCTCCGGATCGAGGGGAGTGTCCAGGCGGCGCGCGGCCAGGTCCCGCAGTCCTCCGAAGGGATCGGTGAACTCGCGCTCGGGAAGCCGGATCGCCATGGCATTCACGGTGAAGTCCCGGCGTGACAGGTCGATCTCGATCTCAGACGCGAACGTCACCTCGGGGTGACGGTCGTCCTCTGGATAGATCTCCTTTCGAAACGTGGTGATGTGGATGTCGAATCCATCCTTCTTGGCCGCGACGGTTCCGAACCGAACGCCTTCCAGGTAGCGTCGATCCGCCCAGCCTCGAAGGACGTTCAGCGTCTCTTCAGGCTTCGCGTCCGTGGCGAAGTCGAAGTCGTAGCGGTGCTCCTCCGGGCGCCGGAGCAACATGTCACGAACCCATCCCCCGACCAGGTACAACTCAAAGCCAGACGCGCGAAACCGCTCCCCCAGTTCGATTGGCAGGGGAGGAACTTCGATCGTCGCTGCGGCCGGCCCGGCCTGATCAGGTGGGGCCATCTCGATTTTGGAGCATACCGTCCGCCTCACGACCCCCACGGGAGCCGCGACGCGGTTAGACGAGCTGTGCCTGCTTCAGGGCGAGAGCGAAGTCATGAGGCCTGGACGCGGCGAGCTCCGCATCGTCCGCCGACACCACGCCGCGCTCGACCAGGGAAAGCAGCGCCTGGTCGAAGCTCTGCATCCCGTAGTAGCCGCCCTCGGCGATGACGTGCGCCAGCCCTTCCGTAGCGGATGGGTCGAGAATTCGGTCGCGGACGCGCCCCGTTGCCACCAGTACCTCGACCGCGGGGACGCGACCTCGGCCGTCCGCTCTCGGCAGGAGTCGCTGGCAGATCACGCCGCGAAGCGCGCTGGCCAGCGCGACCCGCACCTGGCGGTGATGCCCAAGCGGGAACAGGTCAATGAGACGGTTCACGGTCTCGACCGCGTCCTTCGTGTGCATGGTTGAAATCACCAAGTGCCCGGTCTCCGCCGCCTGGAGGGCCGCTTCGGCGGCCTCCTCGTCACGGATCTCGCCGATGAAGATGACGTCCGGGTCGTGCCGAACCACGTACTTCATCCCGGTCGCGTACGACACGACGTCGGTGCCGATCTCGCGTTGATCGATGAGAGCGAGATCCTCCGGGAAGAGAACCTCCACGGGGTCCTCGATCGTCACGATGTGGCACCGCCGGGTCCGGTTGATCAGTCCAATCATGGCGGCAATGGTGGTGGTCTTTCCGGTGCCCGCTTCTCCCGTGACCAGGATCAACCCGCGCGGCTCATGCGCGAGCTTCTCCACCACCGGCGGCAAACCGAGCTCGTTTACGGTCGGTGGTTCGGTCAACACCCGGCGGATCGCCAGCCGCACCCGTCCCTGCTCGGTAAACGCGCTCACCCGGAAGCGCCCGAGGCCCGGACGGGAGATCCCGACTTCTGCGTCGCCCGTCTCGGCGAGCTGCGCCCTTTTCGCTTCCGGGAGAAGCGCCATTGCCACCCCCTCGGTGTCTTCGGTCCCGAGCGGAGGAACCTCGACTGGATGAAGGAGGCCGTCTCTCCGCACGATCGGCGGAGACCCCGCTTTCAGGTGAAGGTCGCTACCTCCGGCACCGACCAGATGGGCGAGAAGCGGTTCAATCTCCATCGGTTCCAAGCATCGGCACGATCGGTCGGGCGTTTAGGCCGCCGCCCCGCCGCGCCGTTTTGCCCCTGGGCACCGAGGGTACGCAGAGGGGTGAACGGCGCCCGTGAAGGAGGATTCGACGCATGGCCCAGACCACCAAGATGTCCAGAGCGGAAGCGGGCCGGAAGGGAGGTCTGACCACCAAGACTCGCCACGGGGACGAGTTCTTCGGGAAGATCGGCCGGATCGGCGGAAAGAAAGGCGGCGACACCACCAAGAAGCGGTACGGCGTGGAGTTCTATCAGCGGATCGGGCGGAAAGGCGGCTCCCGCTAGGCATTCGCTGCCCGCGTCGAACGCACTCCCGGACCCGGGCGGCCCCCGCTCCGCGACTCTAGGATAGGGGCGCCCGTGCGGACGAGCGTCGACGTCCACAACTACCTCGTCGAGCGAGATATCCCCCATGAGGTCTTCCTGGCCCGGGGGCGGCTTCGCTCGCCTGAACAGATCGCCCTCGTCCTCGATCTCCCTCAGGACGAGGTGGGCAAGGTCGTCATCTACGAGGGGGAGGGACCGAGCGTCGCCGCCGTCTTGCCCGTTGGGTGTCGAGCCCTGGCGAACCGCGTGCAGCAAGTGGTCGACACGCCGAACCTGCATCGCGCCACGTCCGCTCGATCGGCCGAGATCACCGACTTCCTCGCCGACACCATTCCGCCCGCCGGCCTCCCCAGGCGCATCACCATCGTGGTGGACGAGTCCCTGGCGCGAGACGACGTTCTCTACTTCCCCGGCGGAGAGCCTCGAGCGGTCCTGAAGATCAGGGGTAAGGACCTCGTCACGGCGACGCGAGCCATCGTCGCACCGATAGCGTCGAAGCGAGCGGCGTGAGGGCGGCATGAAAACTCGAAACGAAGTTTCCTCGGGCGGCGTCGTCTTCAGGAAGGGTCCGGGCGGCCCAGAGGTGGTGCTGGCGTCCCGTCGAACGAAGCGCGGCACGCTGGCGTGGGGCCTGCCGAAGGGGCTGGTCGAGGAGGGGGAGGACGCCGCGGAGACCGCGGTGCGAGAGGTTGAAGAGGAGACAGGCCTGGTTGCCGAGATTCGAGAGCCCCTGGGCGACATCTCGTACTGGTACGTCTGGAACGGCGTGCGCGTCCGGAAAACGGTCTGGTTCTTCCTGATGGAGGCCGTAGGGGGGGACGTGGCGAACCACGATCACGAGATGGAGGACGTGCAGTGGTTCGCGCTTCCGGGTGCAGAACGAAAGGCCAGCTACCGCGGCGAGCAGGATGTCATTCGGAAAGCCGCGGCGGCTCTGGGGGTCGCCCTCTAGCCGTCACTACAATGACGCCGCCTGATGCGACGTCTCGCGGCCGGCGTCCTCGCCGTTTCGTTGTTCTGCGTACCGACGCTCCTAGCGCCTCGTGTGTTCGGCCAAGAACAGAGCGTCGTCTCGATGCAGCTGCGTTCCAAATCGAACTGGAACGGGCCCGGCCGGCCTCTTCGCTTGGCCATTCAGGCCACAAACGCCTCAGACCAGATCATGGAAGACCTTTCCCTCGTCGTGAGCATCCAGGCCCCGGCGCGGTCGCGCTCGGTCTACGAGCTGTCGCTTCGGGCCGACGCCACGAGCCTGCTTTCCGCCTCGTTCTTTCCGCAGCGCGGCGTCCTTGGTCCCGGCGAGAGTCGAGCGTTCCAAGTTCGGCAGCCGCTTGCCGAGCTGGCGTCCCGGCAGGAGGACGCCGTCTATCCGCTAAAGGTGCAACTCCTCTCCGGCGACACTCCGGTGGGCGAGCTTCGTACGCCAATGATCTTTCTTCATGAACGCCCGCGCTTTCCACTGAACCTCGCGTGGACGTGGGTTCTGTCGGCGCCGCTTCAGTACCGGCCCGATGGAACGTTCGTTTCGACCGAGCTTGAACAGGACGTTGGCCCGGCCGGTCGCTTGTGGACGCTGGTGAGGGCTCTTCGGTCGCTGAGACGCACCCCGGTCGACGTGGCGGTTTCACCCGTGCTGGCGGACCAGCTGGGTCGTATGGCATCGGGATACAGAGTCCTCGAAGCCGGTGGGACTCGCGTCGTTCCGGAGGGCTCGGGGGGCGCTGCCCGGGCGGCCAGAGTCCTCCAGGCGTTGTCCCGCGTGGCGCGGCGGAAACAGACCGAACTCGTGGCTCTTCCGTTCGGCGACGCCGTCCTGCCGTCCATGCTTCAGGCCGGACTGGGAACCGAAATACCCGCCGCGATCGCCCAGGGTCGATCGGTCGTTGAGTCGATCCTCGGTGCGTCGCCCGAACGAACGGTGTTCCGGCCGCCGTTCTCGCTGATCGACGACGCGACGTTGGGGCCGCTCGGCTCCATGGGAGTAAGAACTGTCGTTCTCGACGCGAACGCCATCCAGCGATCGCCCGATCCGTTCACGCCGCCGGGCGTCGTCTCGTTGTCTGGGAGCACGGTCCAGATGCACGCGATTGTGCCGGATCCTCGGGTGATGTCGATCGCTCAGCAGTACGTGAGCGATCCGGTCCTGGGCGCCCATGCCGCCCTTGGCGACCTGGCAGCCACGTGGCTGGAGTTCCCAGGCCGAGCCAAGCGCGGCACGGCCGTCATCTTCTCTGAGGGCACGCCGCTGGACCCGCGGTTCATTCGGGCGTTCGCGGGCGCCGCCGCGTTTTCGCCGTGGCTAGTCGCAACACGAGCCAGTCGATTCGCCGCGCTCGTGGAGGGCAAGGAAACGGCGTCCGTCCCGCACCCGACGCTCGCCCCGCTCGATTCGGGGTATCTGGCCCGGCTTTCGGACGTCCGGCAATCGCTGACCCGGTTCGAAACCACCGCCGAGGGGGCCCGCCGTTTGATCGACCAACTCCAGGACAGGCTGCTCCTGGCCTCGACCACTGCCTCCGCGGGTGCGACCGGGTTGGGGCTCCAGTTCATGGATTCGGTTCAGGCGGCGATCCGGACGACATACGAGGGCGTCGAGGTAAACCCGGGAGTGGTCACGTTGACGTCCCGGCAGGGCTTCATTCCCGTGACCGTTCGAAACACGTCGGGCGTGCCGCTTCGGGTCCGGGTGAAGCTGATTGCGGACTTGAGCGTCGCCTTCGTCGCCGGGAATTCGCGCCGGATCGTCCTTCCTCCCGCCGAGCGGACGTTGACCTTCGCGGTCCGGGCCAAGACCACCGGTCGATTCCCCATCCGTGTGCAGGTTCGAACGCCGGGGCCGGACGGCGCCGCGGAGACGATCGCGCAGAGCGAGGTGATCGTTCGGTCCACGGTTTACAACCGGCTGGCGCTGTTCCTGACTATTGGCGCGGGGCTGTTCCTCCTGCTGTGGTGGGGGCGAAGGTTCGTGCGGCGGCCGCGATCGTGAGCACCCCGGAGAACCCGGAAGACACCGGCCAGTTCACCATCGCGAGGCCGGCTCAGCAGTACGAAGACACCCCGCGGGCGTTCGTCCGGCACTCGATGGTCATGGCGACGGGAACGTTCCTCTCTCGCGTGACCGGGTTCCTTCGTTTGGCGGCGTTGACGTACGCGCTGGGGGTTGCGGAGAGCCGCCTGGCCGACGCCTACAACGTCGCCAACACCACACCGAACATCGTCTACGAGCTCGCCTTCGGCGGGATCATCTCTTCGGTCTTCGTCCCGGTCTTCGTGCAGCGGCTCCACACCGACGGGCGGGAAGGAGCCTGGCGCAGCGCCAGCGCGCTCCTCACGGTCGTCGTTCTGGTTCTCACTGCGGTGACCATCGTGGGGATCGTGTTCTCCGGACCCATCATCCGGCTCTACACGTTCAGAGCTGAGGGTCCGGAGGTCGAAGCCCAGCGCCAGCTTGCCTCGTTTCTCCTCAAGTGGTTCTTCCCCCAGATCATCTTCTACGGCCTCGGCGCCGGCGTATGGACCGGACTGCTGAACGCCCATCGCCGGTTTGCCGCACCAATGTTTGCCCCAATCGCGAACAACCTGATCGCCACCGCGACGTTCTTCACCTTCGCGGCGCTCCCCGGCGGGGACACGGCGGATACGTTGAGCGACGCCCAGCGGTACGTCTTGGCCATCGGGACGACACTCGGAGTTGTGGTGATGAGCATGCTTCTGTGGCCGTCGCTCCGTCGGATGGGGTTCCGGTGGCGCTGGACGCTCGACTGGCGAGACCCTGCGCTCGGAAAGATCGCCCGGCTTTCGGTGTGGTCGGTGCTCTACGTGGTGGTGAACCAGCTCGGGCTGCTGGTGATCATCATCCTCGCCCAGAGCGTGCAGGGCGGAGTAACCGCATACCAGGCAGCGTTCATCTTCTTCCAGCTGCCGTACGCCATCTTCGCGGTGTCGATCATGACGGCCCTGGTTCCGTCGTTGTCGCAGAACTGGACGGAAGGCGACGTCGCTCCGTTCCGGGATCAGCTCCTGCAGGGAATCCGGGCGACGGCGTTTATCATCGTGCCCGCTGCCCTGGGGTACATTGCGCTCGCTCGGCCCATCGTCCGCTTGCTCCTCGAGCACGGGGTCACGCAGGAAGCCAGTACCAACCTCATCGCCGGCGTTCTCACGATGTTCTCGCTCGGGCTGTTCTCGTTCTGCAGCTTCCAGCTGATGCTCCGGGCGTTTTACTCGATGCAGGACACCCGAACCCCGGCTTTGATCAACGTCGCATCGGTTGCCTTCCACACTGCACTCAACCTGGTGTTGTTCCGATACCTGAAGGTGGAGGGTTTGGCATTGGGACACGCCGCCGCATATACAACGGGCACCGCGATCTTCGCCGTGGTGATCGGCCGCCGCCTACGGGGACTCGAGGTACGCCGGTTGCTTCGTCCGCTTGGACAGGTCCTGCTTGCGGCGGTGGTGGCGGCCATCGCGGCGTTCGCCGTCTCTCGGTGGATCGGCTCGGTCTACCCGGTCACCGTCGTGACTCCGTCCGGTGACATCGCGAACCCCTTGCTCCCTCAACTGGTGCAGGTTGCGGCCGCGGTCGCCGTCGGGATCGCCACGTACGTCGCCCTCGCCGCGGCGTTTCGAATGCGTGAGCTCACGCTCCTCAAGGACGTGCTACTCCGGAGGCTCCGCGGCTGATGCTCCGGCTCGTCATTCGTGTGATCGTCGCGCTGGCCCTGCTCGGCACCATCGTCCACGAAGGCGGCCAGATCCTTTTCGCCCAGACGAAGGCAGACGACCTGGCGCAGGACGCGGCCCAAACCGGAGCCGACGTGTTCGCCGAAACGAAGAGCCAGGCAATGGCGCGCGAGGCCGCGGCGGCCGAAGTCGCCGATCGCGGGGGAGCCCGCCTCAGGTCGTTCACCATGCGACCGGACGGGAGAGCTACCGTGAGGGTGGTCGTGACCGCGTCGACGCTGATCGTCCGCCGCGTCTCGTTCTTACGGCGCTACGGCGTGCGCCGAGCCACCGTGACGGCGGGTCCGCCGGTTCTTTAACCATGTTCGTGAGTCATGGCGCGGCCATCGCCGGACGGATTTCGAAGCGCGGCCGTTACACTGACGATCCATGGAGGCCGTCAGGCCCGATCGGCGCCTGGCCGGTCGGTATGTCCTGGAAGACAGAATCGCGCCCGGTGGCATGGCAACCGTATGGCGCGGCCACGACGACGTCCTGGCCCGCACCGTCGCCATCAAGTGTCTTCGCGACGAGCTGGCGCGGGACCCTGACTTCGCCGAGCGGTTCCAGCGTGAAGCGATCAACGCCGCGCGGCTGAATCACCCCAACATCATCAGCATCTTCGACACCGGGGTGGACGACGGCCTCTATTTCATCGTCATGGAGTACTTTCCCGGGCGGAACGTCCGGCAGCTTCTCTCCGAGTCGGGTCCCCTCGATCCCCAGCGCGCCGTGGCGCTGATCCTCCCAGTCATCTCTGCCCTCGGATTCGCCCACAACAACGGCGTCATTCACCGCGACGTAAAGCCGGCGAACATCCTGGTCGCGGACGACGGCCGGGTGAAAGTGGCGGACTTCGGCATCGCAAAGGGCGCGTTCACACAGGGCGACCTCACCACGACGGGGAACGTGCTCGGAACGGTCCAGTACCTTTCCCCGGAACAGGTGGAAGGGTCTGAGCTGGACGGCCGGTCGGACCTGTACTCCGTTGGAGTCGTCCTCTACGAGCTGATCACCGGCCGGGTCCCGTTCGTCGCCGACAACCACGTGGCGACGGCGATGATGCGGCTCACGCAGGAACCGGTCCAGCCGTCGGCGCTTCGGGCGGGGATCCCTCGCGAGCTCGACTCGGTGATCATGCGAGCACTTGCGCGGAAGCCCGAAGAGCGTTTCGCCAGCGCCGAGTCGATGCAGAGCGCACTCGAGCGGTTTGCTGACGTTGGTGACCTGGCCGCCACTCGGCCCGTTCCCATCGCGGCCATTCAGGAGGCCCAAACCGCCGCACCTCCCCCGACGCGGTCGGCGACGTTCCGTGCGTGGATGTTGGTCCCGTTGATCCTGCTGTTGCTTGCGGCCGCCGTGATCGCCGGCGGCTTGGCCATCGGCCGGCTGGAGCTCGGCGGGCCACTCGGGGTTCGGGTCGCGCCGACCGCTTCCCCTCGCGCCACGAACGCGTCCGCGCCTATCCGAATCCTTGGGGCGGAGGACTTCGATCCCGACGGCGACGGCTCGGAGCACCGTGAGGAAACGGAACTGGCCATCGATGGCGATGCGAATACCTTCTGGGAGACCGACGGCTACGAGCGGTCCGCAGACTTTGGAGGGCTCGACAAGGATGGGGTTGGGTTGTGGCTCGATTTCGGTACGTCCGTACGCATCGAACAGCTCACCATCGCGAGCCCCTTGCCGGGCTGGACGTTCGAGTTGAAGGCGGAGAAGGACAAGGACGCGCCGTCGATCGAGTTGGAAGACGGCCGCACCTCATTGACCATGTCTGGGAGCGACACGACCGTTACGAACTTGCCCTCGGTTGAGACGGACGGCGTTCTGATTTGGATCACCCGGTTGGCCGGCCCGGCCGACGGAAGATTCCGCGCGCGCGTCTCCGAGGTCACGGTCACCGGCACGCAGGGTTGACGGAGACTGCGTGAGTCGGCATGAGGAACGAGGTGCTTCGGACCAAGAGCTGGTTCGCCGGTTTCAACAGGGGCAAGAGGACGCTTTCGGCGATTTGATGCGGCGGCACGAGCGCCGTGTCTACAACCTTGCGTACCGCATGCTGGGAAACACCGAGGAGGCGCGGGACGCCGCGCAAGACACGTTCCTGTCTTGCTTTCGGAACCTGGAGCGATTTCGCGGTGAAGCCGCATTCACCACGTGGCTGCACCGGATCGCCGTCAACATCTGTTACGACTCATTGCGGAAACGCGCCCTGAGCCCAGTGGACGCAATCCGGTTCCCCGAGCCGCTCCCGGCTCCCGATCACAGTGACGAGTCCGCCACGTCGATCGACGTGCAGCGGGGGCTCCTGGCCGTCTCCCCCGAGTTCCGGGCCGTGCTCATTCTCCACGAGATTCAGGACGTGCCGGTCGAGGAGATTGCCGAGACGCTCGACCTCCCGGTGGGAACCGTCAAGTCGCGGCTCCACCGCGGCCGGGTGGCGCTCGGCCGGGCGCTGATCGGGGAACCCGAGGGGACCCGTCCCCCGTCCAAGGCTGGTGAGAGGTGAACGACGGCGATATGACCACAACCCACGCGACCCACTCGGAGGACTTGCTCGCTACCTACGTCAGCGGCCAAGCCTCAGACGCAGAACGTGCAGAAGCCGAGACGCTCGTTTCGACCTGCACCGAATGCCGGAGGGAGGTGGACCTGGCGGTGCAGGCCAGGGCGGCGTTGCAGTCGGTCCCCGAACTGCATGCACCGCAACTGCGCGTCGAAGGCATCGTCCCGCCGGCGGCGGCCGTCGCGGAAAGCGCCTCATCCCGACGGGGCGTCCCGAGGCGGGTTCGTCGGTGGAGCTGGGAGCGCGTGGCGTGGGGTGCCGGGCTCGTGGCCGCCGGGTCGCTGGTTGCGCTTTTCGTCTTCGTCCAATCCGTTGGCGGCCCATCGCAGGACCAGGCAGCAGCCCCCCAAACCACCGGCGACGCGAACCTGCGGTTGACCGAGGAGGGACGGGACTACACCACCGCCTCCCTCGACGCGCTGGCCAGGCGGCTGGTCGCTTCCAACAGAACCGCGCTCGCGACCGAACAGTCGGCGCCGTCCCCGGCGGCCGCTCCGGAAGGGGATCAGCAATCGAGGGCGGGGCGGCGCGAGCGGCCCCGAGATTGTCTGCGCCGCGGCGGAGGACTTTCGCCGGGGGCACGTCCGCTCTACGTCGAAGTAGCTGCCTTCCGGGGAACCCCCGCGTTCATCGGCGCGTTCGAGAGCGGAGCGCCGGGCGCGGCGCGGTACCTTCTTGTCCTGGCGGTGGACCGCAAGACCTGCAACGCGCTCTTCGTCATCAACCGCTCCTTGTAGCGAGGGAACAGATCCGGGTCGCCGGACGTTCCTATGCGAGAATGACCGCCGCAGTGGAGGAACGAAACGTCATGATCCTGGGGTCCGGCCCCGCTGGGCTCACCGCTGCGCTCTACGCCGCCCGGGCGAACCTTCGGCCGCTGGTACTCAAGGGAATCGACGCCGGCGGACAGCTCATGCTCACCACGGACGTCGAGAACTACCCCGGTTTCCCCGACGCGGTCCTCGGTCCCGAGCTCATGGAACGCATGGAAAAGCAGGCCGCTCGCTTCGAGGCCGAGCTCCTCCACCAGGAAGCCACCAAGGTGGACCTATCGTCGCGACCCTTCGGCGTGTGGTCCGGAGATCAGGAATGGCGCGCCAGGACGCTCATCATCGCCACCGGCGCAAAGGCGAAGATGCTCGGGTTGGACTCGGAGCGGCGACTGCTCGGCCACGGGGTCTCTACCTGTGCCACGTGTGACGGCTTTTTCTTCCGCGGCCAAGAGCTGATCGTCGTGGGCGGCGGAGACTCGGCCGTTGAAGAGGCGCTGTTCCTGACCCGGTTCGCCACTAAGGTCTCGATCGTGCACCGCCGGGATCAACTTCGCGCGTCGAAGATTCTTCAGGACCGCGCCTTCGCCAATGACAAGATCGACTTCGTGTGGAACTCGGTCGTCGAGGACGTTCTGGGCGATGGGCAGGTGAGCGGGGCCCGGATCCGAAACGTGCAGACCGGCGACGTCAGGGACGTGCCCGCGTCCGGTGTGTTCATCGCCATCGGCCATACTCCCAACACCGCGCTCTTCCAGGGACAGGTCGAAATGACATCGATCGGCTACATCGTCGTGGAGGAGCCGACGACGAAGACCAGCGTCGAAGGCGTCTTCGCCGCCGGCGACGTCGTGGACTTCATCTATCGCCAGGCCATCACGGCCGCCGGGATGGGGTGCCAGGCCGCCATCGACGCCGAGCGCTTCCTCGAAGCTCGGGGGCACTGATCAACCGACGGTCACCGGCCGCGTGGGCGCTGGCCGGCATCGCGCTCTCATCGCTGATCCTCGGCTCGACCGTTGCCTCGGCGGAGCTGCGCCCGGCCCGCACGGCGTTCCCTTCCATCCTTCCCGCGGGGTATTACCGCCCTACCGTGGTTGATGGCATCGCGTTTCCCGTCGCTCGTTCGACGTTCTTCTCGTTGGTGGAGTTCACGAACGACTGGCACGACCCCAGACTGCGTTTCATTGGAGGCCGGTGGCGACTGGTCGGGTTTCACGAAGGGATCGACATCAGTGCCGAAACCGGAACGCCGGTCATCTCGATGACGAACGGCGTGGTGGAGCGCATTGGGTGGACCTTCTATTCGGGCCTCCGGGTCGGCGTCCGGGGGACGGACGGCCGGTACTACTTCTACGCCCACCTCTCGAGCACCGCGCCGGGCGTTCGTCCGGGCGTGCCCGTCGAAGCGGGGTCGGTGTTGGGCGCCGTCGGCAACACCGGCTATGGGCCTCCGGGACGGCGCGACATGTTCTCGCCGCACCTGCACTTCGGGATCGAGGGACCGGATGGGTGGGTGAACCCCTACCCGGTGGTCTTCTCGCTGTACAACAAGACTGTCGCCATTCAGCGGCGTGAGGAACGCGCGCTCGAGAGGCTCGCCGCCAGGGGGGACCGCCAGGCATGGGAGCAGGCGGCTCGCGACCTGCTCATGAATCCCGCCTCCGCCGAAGGGGAATAGAAGGAAGAACGGCGACGTTTCGCACATTGGCGCGGCGGCATCACCACCCGCCGAGAGCGGACCCGCCGCCCCGCCAGACAAGGAGGCACTTGAATGTCTGACAACGTCACACACGTTGGCGACGAGGACTTCCAGGAAAAGGTCCTTTCGTCTGACCGCCCGGTTTTGGTCGACTTCTGGGCTGAATGGTGCGTCCCCTGTCACATGGTTTCGCCGATCGTCGAAGAGATCGGGCGCGAGTACGCCGGGAAGATGCAGACCGCGAAGCTGAACGTCGACGACAACCCCGAAACGACCCGGAAGTACGGCGTGATGAGCATCCCCACGCTCATCGTGTTCAAGGACGGTCAGGAGAAGGCTCGTGTAGTTGGAGCCCGCGGAAAGGACTCGATCCTGCGGGAGGTAGAGCCTCACATCGCCGCTTAAGTAACATGCGCCATGCCACTTCTCACAGTTGGGGCGCGCGGCGATGCTGTTCTCGACGTTCAGGCGAGGCTAACGGCGCTCGGGTACCACATCGACCCCTCTGAGCACGGGGAATTTGCAGCTACCACCAAGCGTGCCGTTCAGGAGTTCCAACAGCGTCGTCATCTCCTCGTGGACGGCGTTGTGGGTGAAGACACGTGGGATGAACTGGTCGAGGCGGGTTACTCGCTTGGCGACCGCGTCCTCTACCTGCGCTACCCATACGACCGCGGCGACGACGTCCGAACGCTTCAGGCCTCTTTGAACGTTCTGGGGTTTGACGTCGGACGGGAGGATGGCATCTTCGGCCAGCGGACCGATCGCGCGGTTCGAGAGTTCCAGCGGAACGTGGGGCTCCCTCCCGACGGAATCGTGGGAAACACCACCATCCAGGCAGTGGCGCGGCTGCGGCCTGTTGGACCGGGTCCCGGCCTCTCCACCGTGCGCGAGGGTGAGGCCCTCCGAAGAATGTCGGCGTCTCTTCAGGGGTCTCGAATCGCCGTCGACCCGGGTCACGGTTCCGAGGACACTGGAGCCGAGGGGCCGTCGGGCCTGCGCGAGGCCGACGCCACGTTTCTCCTGGCGGAGGAGCTCGTTAAGGAGCTCACCCGCCGGGGCGGCGCGCCGTTTCTCCTTCGTGACGCGCAGTCGGATCCTCCGAGCAGCGCCCGAGCGACCCTCGCGAATGAGGTAGGGGCGGAGGTATTGATCTCGCTTCACCTCAACTCGCACACGGAAGCGGCGGCCGAAGGAGCTTCGACCTATTACTACGGGCGCGAGGGGTGGTCTTCGCCGGCGGGACAACACCTCGCGGAGGTCATCCAGGAGATTCTCGTGTCACGGCTGGGCCGGAAAGACGGCCGCACGCATCCAAAGTCCCTTCCGCTTCTGCGTGAAACGAACATGCCGGCCGTCCACGTCGAGCCATGTTTCATCACCAACCCGAACGAAGAGTCACTGCTCAAGGACGAAAACTTCCGCCGTGAAGTGGCGCGCGGATTGACCGACGCGATCGAGCGGTTCTTTGGCCGACGGTCCCTCGACGACGTCACGCCAGGGAATGACCAACCCGCCGCCGTTTCCCTCGGCGGGACGCCCGAATGAGAAAAACCCCCAGGGTGACGCCAAGCGCGACGGCTCGCGCGATGCGACGCAGCTCGGCTGCTCGTTCCGAAGTCGGCACTTGTCTGCGACGGTCTACTCTGGCGCGAGGCCCGGGCCGGAGCCGATGATCTCCGACACGATGCGATCGAGGTCTTCCTTTGAGCCGAACTCGACCACGATCTTCCCCTTGCGCTTACCGAGCATGACCTGCACGCGCGTCGCGAGCTGCTCCGAGAGGATCTCTTCGACTTCGGTAACCATCGGGTCCGAGCGGCGAGTCGTTCCGGTACGAGCCGCGGTTGCGGCCTGAGGCTGGTAGTTCCTGACGATCTCCTCGACCTGGCGAACCGACAGCCCCTCGGCGGCTACGCGCAGCGCCACGGCCGATTTTGCTTCGTCGTCCGGCAGCGCCAATAGCGCCCTGGCGTGGCCGGCCTGGATCTTTCCGTCCACAAGCAACCGCTGGACGTCTCCAGGCAAGGAGAGCAGCCGGATCGTATTCGCGACGTGGGCCCGTGAATACCCGAGGCGCTCCGCGACTTCCTCTTGGGTGACGTCAAGCTCGTCCAACAGCTCCTGGAACGCCGCGGCCATCTCGAGGGGGGAGAGGTCCTCGCGGTGGATGTTCTCAATCAGGGCGGTGCGAAGCGACTCGGTGTCGTCTCCCTCTCGAATGATGGCGGGGATGGTGGCCAGGCCGGCCAAACGCGCCGCCCGGACGCGGCGCTCCCCGGCCACAAGCTCGTAGGAGCCGTTCCGCCTCCGCACCACAATGGGTTGAAGAACCCCAACCTCCCTGATCGACCGCGCCAGCGCGGCCAGGGTCTCCTCCGGGAACTCGCTCCGGGGCTGCCGCGGGTTCGACGTGATGGCGCTGACGGGGACCTCCAGAAGGCCGCCCTCTTCCGTCGCCCCGGGGATAAGCGAGGAAAGACCTCTGCCCAGACCACCGCGCCTCACGGTCTCCCTCCCCCGTTGAACTCCCCATCGGGGCCGGGCACCACCGTTCCGGGCGCTTCCTCGCGGTCTGCCGCCAGGGCCGACACGTCGATGTGGGCCGGAATGTCATCGAGCCGCCCGATCACCAGTCCGTCTTCCGCGCTCTTCTGTAGAACCTCATCGGCCAGCGCCCGGTAGGCAGAAGCGCCCCTCGATCCGGGGTCGTACTGGGTGATCGGTTTCCCAAAGCCCGGTGCCTCTGCCAGCCGCACCGACCGCGGTATGATGGCGTCATACACCCGCGGGCCGAAGTACGATCGCACCTCCGCAACGACCTGGTCGGCGAGCTTCGTCCTCGGGTCGAACATCGTCATGACGATCCCGGTGAGGCGAAGCGCAGGGTTCACATTCTGTTGTACCAATCGAACGTTCTTGAGCAATTGACCGAGTCCCTCCAGCGCGTAGTACTCGCACTGGATCGGGACGATCAGCTCGTCGGCCGCAGTCAGGGCGTTCACGGTGAGGAGACCGAGAGACGGGGGGCAGTCCAGGAAGATGAAGTCGAACTCTCTCCGCATCGGCCCGAGCGCTTTGGCAAGCCGGGACTCGCGGGAGAACTGGCTCACCAGCTCGATCTCCGCGCCGGCCAGATCGATCGTGGACGGAATGGCCATCATCCCCTCGACCTCGGTGCGCACGATGGCCCGCTCGATGTCCATCCCAGCCGTGAGCACCTGGTAGATCGACGGCCCGCGGTTGTCGTGCGGTACCCCGGCACCTGTGGAGGCATTGCCCTGCGGGTCCAGGTCCACGAGAAGAACGCGATGCCCCTTTTCCGCCAGGGCGGCGCCGAGGTTGACAGCGGTCGTGCTCTTGCCCACACCCCCCTTCTGGTTCGCGATGGCGATCACTCTGGCCGTGTCAGCGCCGGCCGGATCAAGCTCGGGCGACTCCGCTGCTGTTTCGGTTGGCGTCTGATCCATCGCCGGGCTTGGTGCGGCCGTTTCCGCCGGTCGCAAGGCAGACCGGAGGTATTCGGCTGCGAGGAGGGAAGGATCGGTTCCCGCCGCGCGCGACCTCGGTTCGGGGGGAGGGACGAACGCCGTCGTCGGCGCCGGGATGAAGTCTTCGGTTGGGGAGCCGCCTTCGGACTTCGTCGTACGCTCCTGGGCTACTGGGAAGTGCGCGCCATGATAACGATTGGGCCCTGCCATGCAAATCCGCCGTGATCACACAGGTGGAAGGCCGCGCCGCGGGCCCGGAGGTCGTCCTCGATGGTCGCCGACCACGACCGGCCCGCGAAATACAGCAAACGCCCTCCCGGGCGGAGGAGAGGCGCTGTGAGCTCCCACGCCTTCACCGGAGGGGCCACAGCGCGGGCGAAGCACACATCCACCTGCTTGCTCACGTCCTCGGCCCGTTGGACCAGGACGTCGACGTTCTCCAGGCCCAGACGCTCCACCGCCAGCTCCAAGAACGCGGCTCGCTTTGCCACCGGCTCCACCAGGTAGACCTGCCGCTGCGGTTCGGCGATGGCCACCGGAATGCCCGGCAGCCCGGCGCCGGTTCCGATGTCCATCAGTATCTGGTCGTCCCGTCGGAGACACCGGACCGCCCTCAGTGAATCAGAGATGTGTCGCTCGCTAATCCGCTCCGCGTCAGACGCGGCAATGAAGCCCAGGGGGACCGCCCTTGTCCGAAGAAGCCGCTCGAACTCGACGAGCAGCTTTGGGCTACGGGGCGATGTCGTCCGCCGCCGTTCGTCCCCGCGTTTCACGTGAAACGGCGCGCGGCTGTCTCGCCGGGCCGGCTCGGCGGATTACCACCCGCCGCCGTGGTTCCTCGCCCTCGCTCTGAGTCTCCAGGCCGCCCAATTCGGCCACGGCGTCGTGGACGATTTTCCGCTCGTACGGCGTCATCGGTTCGAGCGACTCCGGCCGGCCGGTTTTCTTGACCTTCCTCGCGGCCTGCCGGGCGCGCTGGGTTACCATGTCGGCACGCCGCTTCCGGTAGTCCTCCACGTCGACGTGGACGAAGCACCGGCTCAGCGTCTGGCGCTGAACGTGGGCCCGGACGATCTCCTGCAACGACTCCAGTCCCCGACCGTGTCGACCGATGAGCAGCCCCATGTCCTCGTCCGAGTCGGCGCCCCACACCTCGACGTAGGTCGCACCGTCTGCCTCGTTCACCTCGACGTCCGCGTCCAACCCCATCCGTTCGAGGAGCCCGACCAACAGATCTCTCGCCATTTCGCTCTGTTCCTCGATGGCCTCCGCGCTGGCACCCCGCTGTGCCAACTTTCGGACCCTTACGATGGCCGGTGTTCCGCGCCCGAGGAAACCGCCGCGCGGCTCCTGGACAATCTGGATGTCGGCTTCCTGCTCGCTTATCGCGAGCGCGTCGAGGGCGGCCTCGATGGCCTCTTCAACGCTTGCGGCGCTTCTTTCGACTTCTTCCATTTCGGCCTCCCGCACCCGCACGTTTGCCCGGGTTCGGCTTTTGAGCTCCCTTGGTGGCCTGCGCCCGCGACGTTGATCCTCCGCTCCTCGACTCGCGCGTCTTTGGCTCAGTCCGGGGGCGCTCCTCGGTCGGGGCCGTCCCCCTGCCGCTCAGGGCGCGGAGCACCCCAGTTGCGCGCTCGAGCGGACGACGGGAACCGTCCTGGGGAGGTCTCGCGGGGGGCGGCCCCAGCATGAGGCGCTGCTGCGCGATTTGAACGAGGTTGGTGGTGGTCCAGTAGATGACGAGGCCAGCTGGAAAGATGAACCCCCAGAACCCGAAAAGCAACGGCATGTACTTGAGCAGCGGCTGTTGGGCGCTTGCGGGCGAGACGCGCTGCATCTGTCGTTGCTGGTAATAGGTACTGGCGATCATCCCGATGGCGAAGACGTAGTAGGGGATCCGGCTCGGCCACCCGCTCCCGCAATCGAGGCCTCTTGGCGCATCGACCACTCTTTGTGCTTGCACTCGGACATCCGGGTTCCCCGCCTGCAACGCGTTGCACAGAAGGTTCGCTCCCAGGAAATTTGTCTTATCCTCGCCGGTCGTCTCCGTCTCCCGACAGAGAGGGCTGCGGTGCGCGCCGGAGCAGACCAGGTCGACGTACAGCCGGCTGTCGGGCGGTGCCGAAATCGCTCGAACGGGCTCGCTATGAGGGATGTGCGTGAGCCCGAGTGGGAACTGAAGGACAGCGAATAGCGCAATCAGGACCGGAACCTGCGCCAGAAGCGGGAGGCAACCCATGAAGGGGTTGACGCTGTTCTCCCGGTACATCTTCATGACCTCTTCGTTGAGCTTCTGTCGGTTCCCCTTGTATTTCTGCTGAAGCGCCTTCATCTGGGGCTGGATCGCCTGCATCGCTTGCATGGAGCGCACCTGCTTGATCCCGAGCGGAAGCAGCAGGAGCCGTATGCCCAGCGTGAACAAGATGATCGCGAGGCCATAGTTCGGGACGAGGTTGTAGATGAACGCGAGGACGCCGCCCAGGCCGTCCAAAAGGCCCTGCCACCACGTGACGGCGACCAGCGGAGTCATCGGGCTGAAACCGGGGGCGACGGCGGCCCGGCAGTCAAACCCTCGACCCCGTCGCCCGGTGGACTGCCTCGGTCACTTAGTGTGACGGCGTCATACTCCCTTCCGTTGACGACGTCATACGGTTGTGGCTCCCGCCGAGGGGGATGGTCGACGCCTCCGGGGCTGAAGGGATTGCACCGGGCGATTCGCCAGATCCCCAGGGCCAATCCTCGGAACCACCCGAGCTCTCGGATGGCGGTTTCCGAATACGAGGAGCAACTGGGATAGAACCGGCACTGGCCGCCGACGAGCTGACCGAGTGTGAGGCGGTAGAGCCAGATCACGCCGATCACCCCCGCGCGGACGGGCGCGCCGGCCCACCACGACGCGCGCCTGAGGGTGGCCGTCAGGCCAGCACGCCGGTTCGACGAAGCAGCGCCGCCATCTCCTGGGCGACGTCCGCGGTTCTGGCCGCTTCGATCTCCCCTCGCGCCAGGAAGACCACGTGGGTCCCGGGAAGGACCCGGGACGCGACCGTTTGCCACGCCTCCCGCATCAACCGTCGGGCCCGGTTCCGAGCGACTGCGCCTCCGATCGTCCGGCCGGCGATGAACCCAGCCCTGGTCATTTCCTGCGAGGGCAGGACTCGTACGGCCAGCAACCTCCCCGCGGCCCGGGTGCCGCCCTGCAGCACCCGCCGGAACTCCGCGTCGCCCCGCAGCTTGGGTACGCCGCTCCTGGTTCGGGGCAAGGGACAGGCCCTCGTCGATGGTCACGGACCGGGCAGCCTCAGGCGGAGAGGCTCGCCCGCGCCTTCCTGCGGCGCCGAGCGAGAATCGCACGACCGGCCCGGGTCTTCATTCGGGCCCTAAAGCCGTGACGCTTCTTCCGCTTTCGATTGTTGGGTTGATACGTTCGTTTCATGCTGGTTCAACCTCGGCGACTGGTCAGAAGGCGAAATGGTGCCGCTGAGCTAGGCGAGTTTGAGTATACGCGGAGCCACACCTTCCCCTGGTCGCCAGAATGACACAACAAATTCGCCAAGACCCCCTGTTCGCTCTTGATTCCACCCCGCCGGCTTGGTTCATAATCCGCCGCTGATATTCCCCATCCGGATCGGCGAGACGGCCGTCCGAAGTCGCAGCTGTCGGCTTCCCCCTGAGAACTTCCCCGAGCGGAGTCCACATCTGTGGAAAGCGCTTGTGGAAAATGACGTCATCGCTAGCTGAGACCCCGCCGGCAGAGCCCGGAGACGCTGCAGAAGCCGTGTGGCTCGCAGTGTTGGATCGAGCCCGCCGTGAGCTGCCCGAGTCCTCGTTCGAGTTGTGGTTCTCTGGGCTGAGGCCGGGAGACCTCCAGGAGAACAGCTTCGAGATCATCACTCCGAGCGCGTACGTGAAGAGCCGGCTGTCGGCTCAGCACATGGGCCTGATCACCGGTGCCGTTCGGGATGTTCTCGGCTCGGGCGTCGTCGTTCGGCTCCGCGCACCGTCGAGTCGCGAGGACGACGGGTCGGGCAAGTCCAGGCGGCGGGAACGCACCACGACGCCCGGACAGGCCACGCTCGAACAATCACTCGAGGAGTCGCCGTTCCCAAACCGGTACATGTTCGACACGTTCGTGACCGGCCCGAGCAACAAGTTCGCGCACGCCGCCGCGCTGGCCGTGGCGGAATCCCCACCGTCCAAGGCGTACAACCCCGTCTTCATGTACGGCGGGGTTGGCCTCGGTAAGACGCACCTGCTGTTCGCCATCGCAAACCACCTGTGGACGCTGTCGCGAAAGACACGGGTCCGATACGTGACCTCGGAGAGCTTCGTGACGGAGTTCATCAAGGCGGTCCGGGAACGCCGGGGCTACCTCTTTCAGCGGCAGTACCGAGACGTCGACGTCTTGCTCCTCGACGACGTCCAGTTCCTCGCCCGGGCGGAAGAGACCCAAACGGAGTTCTTTCACACCTTCAACCACCTGCACCAGTACCAGCGGCAGATCGTGATCGCGAGCGACCGTCCGCCACAGGAGTTGGGTGGGATCGAGGAGCGGCTTCGAAGCCGGTTCCGCTCCGGGCTGGTCGTTGACATCCAGCCCCCGGATCTGGAGACACGCATCGCGATCCTTCAGCTGAAAGCGCTGCACGACGGTCTGTCCATGCCGGACGAGGTCCTCCACTTCATCGCGTCGAAGTTCGAGGACAACATTCGCGAGTTGGAGGGAGCGCTGCTTCGGGTCGCGGCGTTCGCGTCGTTGACCCGGCGCCCTGCCGACCTTCGCCTTGCCGAGGAATCGCTCGAGGATCTCATTCCCGAGTCGGGGCAGGAGATCCTCCCCGTGACGATCCTGGAGGAAACGGGCGCGTACTTCGGCCTCACGCCCGACGACCTCGTTTCGAAGAGCCGTTCACGGCCGATGACCACGGCTCGTCACATGGCGATGTACTTGCTCCGGGAGCTCACCGGGCTGTCTCTGATCAAGATCGGTGAGCGGTTCGACCGCGACCACACCACCGTGATCCATGGGATCAGGAAGATCGAATCGCTGATGCCGGCTCGCGGCAGCGTATACAGGCAGGTCCAGGAACTCACCAAGAAGATCCGCGCGAAGAGCCGCGGAGGGTGAGGAAGCCATGTGGACATGGGCCGGGAAAATGGGCGGGGAGTCGGGACTGCCTACGGACCACTCGTCGCTCGAGCCGGACAGCTACTGGTTTTTCCACTTGCGGTTCGATGTCAGACCCCCGAGCTACGCTGGGTCTTTGGTCAAGAAGTCACATATCCACACGCCCTACTACTGCTTGAAGAGATCTCTCTAAGGGGAAGAGGCATAGGAGGCCACCTGTGAAGATCAAGTGTGATCGAGACGCCCTGTCGGACGCGCTCCAAACGGTGCAACGAGCGGTTTCGTCCAAGCCCGGCATCCCGGCGCTGACCGGTGTGCTCGTTACGGCGTCGGACCAAGGCCTCACACTGGCCACCACCGACCTGGAAGTGAGCGCTCGCCTGCAGCTCGAGGTTCAGGTTCAAGATGAAGGCGTGGCGCTCGTGCCGGCGCGGCTCATCGGCGACATGGTCAAGAGCTTCGAACAGGCGCCCGTGGAGTTCGAGGCCACGGATTCACAGGCCCGCGTGACGTGCAGCAACTACGAGGGGACCATCCGCTGTCTGCCGGCGGAGGACTTCCCCTCGCTCCAGGAGCCTTCGGGAACACGAGTGGAGGTCGATGCCGGTGGGTTCGCGGAGGGCGTTGCGCAGGTTTCGCGAGCGGCGTCGCGCGACGAGGCGCGTCCCATCCTGACCGGCGTGGTGCTCGAAGTCAGCCGGGAAGGACTGACCATGACGGCCACGGACTCATACCGACTCGCGGTCCGTGAGCTCACCGCCACGGCCGAGGGCGAGGCGCGGGTCCTCGTTCCGGAACGGGCACTGTCGGAAGCGGGTCGCGCGGCCGGCGCCGACGAGAAGTCGGAAATGGCGCTGTTCGTCGATCAGAGCCAGGCCGCGTTCCGAATCGGTCCCCTTACGCTCACCTCGCGGCTCATCGAAGGCGAGGTTCGAAACTACCGGGACCTCATTCCGGAGCGATACGAGAACCGCTTGACGGCATCTCGTCAGCGCTTGATCGATGCCGTTCGCCGGGTGGGCCTCATGGCCAGGGAGAGCTCTCCAGTACGAATGGAGTTCAACGCGCTTGGTGTTCGCCTCTCGTCGTCGTCTCCCGATCTGGGGGAGGCGGTCGAAGTGGTCGAAGGGCAATTCGAAGGGGAGGACCTGACGGCAGCGTTCAACCCGGCGTACCTGGTCGACGGCTTGGCGGCCACAGTAGGGGACCGAGTCCACATCGAAGTCCGCGACGGGCTCAAACCCGCGGTGATCCGTGGCGAGGGGGAGGCGTTCGTGTACCTCGCGATGCCGGTGAAGCTCCCCGCGCCGGTGGGCTGAGGTCGTCCTCCGGGACGCTCACAATGGAGCGGTGCGAGCACTGTGGCTGGACGCCCGAGACTTTCGGAATCACGAAGCGCTCTTCGCCGAGATCCCGCCGGGGCTGACGGCCGTCGTCGGACCGAACGGAAGGGGGAAGACGAACTTCCTGGAAGCCCTGTACTACCTGTGCACCCTGAGCTCCCCTCGAGTCAGCAGCGACCTTCCGCTGGTCCGGGTGGGCGCCACGTCGGCGTACCTACGAGGGGAGGTCGAGTCGCTGTCCGGACGGACGCTGGTTGAGGTCGAAGTACGGGCCAGCGGGCAAAACAGGGTGCAGGTGAACCGCTCGGCGATCCGGCGAAAGCGGGACCTCCGGCGGCACGTCCGCGCTGTGTTTGCCGGACCCGACGACCTGCATGTCGTCTTGGGCGACCCCGGCGAGCGTCGGCGGTTCATGGACGAGGCGGTCGCCGCGCTGTGGCCGGCGAAGGACACGCTCGCCGGGCACTACGAGCGAGCCCTCCGGCAGCGGAACCGGCTACTCAAGGATTGGGGCGGACCGGGTGAACCCCCGGGACTGAGCGCGTGGGACGACGAGCTCGTCCGCCAGGGCACTTTGCTGACAGAGGCTCGAGCCGCGGCGGTAGAGACGATCAGGGGGCGGGCGGCCGACGAGTTCCGAGGGCTATCGGCGAGTGGCACGGAGGCGCTCATCGTCGAATACCGGCCGTCGGTCGAATCGCCTGAGGGCGATCTGGGACAGTCCTTCAGAACGCGGCTCGAGGAGCGCCGACCGGACGAGCTGATTCGTCGAACGACGCTGGTCGGGCCGCATCGGGATGACCTTTCGCTGAGAGTGGAGGGGCTCCTCGCTCGCGGGTTCGCTTCGCACGGGGAGGCGTGGGGAGCGGCGGTGTCGCTGCGGCTCGCCGTGGCCGGGGCGTTGGCCGAGGAGGTCAGGGAGGAGCCCATCCTGGTGCTCGACGACCCATTTTCCGCTCTCGACCCGGACCGGCGGGCCCGTCT
>JALYGK010000071.1 GCA_030777105.1 Actinomycetota bacterium
GGGATTCACCTGGTGTTCCGGGAGGGCTCGGTGGGGGCTCGCGCCGGCGTCTTCCTACCGTCTGCGGAGTACGACCGCCGGCTGATCTTTCTCATTCCGTGGGAAGGCCGCGTGTACGCCGGTACCACCGACACGGAGTACACCGGCGACCTTGCGGACCCTCCGGTGACCGAGGAGGACCGTGACTACGTCCTCGCGGCCGTGGTCCGGGCGTTTCCCTCAGTAACGAAGGACGACGTGGTGGCGTCGTGGGCCGGGCTTCGGCCGCTTCTGGCCACGGGAACGGGGTCGACCGCCGACCTCTCGCGAAAGCACGCCATTTACGAGACTCCGCCCGGGCTCGTCACGATCACGGGAGGAAAGCTGACGACCTATCGCGCCATGGCCGAGGAGTTGGTCGACGGTGTCGCCAGTTCGCTGGGGAACCGCAGCCGCTCTCGAACGCGGAAGATCCCACTGGGGCTCCACGCCGAACTTCAGGCGGCGCTCGCGCGCGCCGGCCTCGAGGCAGAGCGAACTGGACTCGCCCCTGAGGCGGGCAGGCGGTTCGTCTATCGATTCGGTGACGACTGGAGCGAGGCGCTTCGGCTGATTCGGGAAGACGCTTCGCTGGCCGAACCGGCCGTGGATGGTCTTCCGGTCCTTCGGGTGGAGCTGGAGCTGGCGCGAAGCAGGGAGATGGCGCTTACCGACGACGACGTTCTCGTTCGTCGAACCCGGGCAACCACGATGGACCATCGGGTTCGAGCACCGTCGGCAGGAGCACTCCAGGGTTCAGGAGGCCCTGCGGGTCCAGCGCCTGCTTGATTCGGCGAAGGACGCCGACGCCATTTTCACCGAGCTCTTCGGCCAGGAACGGAACCTTCAACCGGCCGACACCGTGGTGGTGGGTCATGGTCCCGCCGGCCTTGAGGCACGCCCGGACGGCTTCCTCCCACGCCCGTCCGTATCGCGCCTCGGCGTCGCGGTCGTCGATTCCACGGATCAGGAATGTGAAGTACAGGGACGAACCGGTTTCGTACAAGTGAGACAGGTGGCAGCCGACGGCCTGGGCCTGTTCCGCGAGTCGCGCCCGAACCTCGCGGTAGATCTTCGGCACGTCCCTCCATAGACCGGCAACCTCCATGGTGTCGACCACGAGGCCGGGGCCGAACAACCGCTCGCGGCCCATGATCTGGCGGTACAGCTTCGTCGCGTCGTTTCGGTGTTCGAACCAGTGCTCGCCGTACCCGCCACCGAGGTCCTTTCCGCCGTTCGCGGCGAGCCGCTCCCTGCTGACCCTTCGCCGCTCGTCCAGGCCGGGTCCGCTGTTCGAGAATCCGATGATCGCGACGCTTCCGCCGGCGTGAACGATGGGACCGAAGGCAAGGGCGGCATCGGCCTCGTCGTATCCGCGAACGATCGCGGGTTGGACGTGGGCCCGGACGACCTCCCTCATTGCGGCCATGCAGTTTTCGAAGGACTCGAACCCGAACCCCTCCCAGACATAGCCACGCGGCCGGGGCGAGCACGCCAGGAACGCCTCGGTCACCACGCAGAGCGTTCCCTCCGAGCCGACCACGAGCCGCCGAAGGTCCGGGCCGGCGGCGGACCGGGGGACCGGGTGGAGCCGGACGATCTCTCCGCCCGCCAAGACCACTGTCGCGCCGATCAGGAGGTCCTCGATGGCGCCGTATCCAGTGGACGCCTGACCGGCGGAGGACGCGGCGATCCACCCGCCCACCGTGGAGATGTCGATGGACTGCGGGTAGTGCCCGAGGGTCAGGCCGTGCGCCTCGAGTTCGGCTTCCAGGCGGTCGCCGCGGATCCCGGCCTGGGTGTGGACCACGCGCGAAAGGTCGTCCACCGACATCACCTGGTCCATGTGGGACAGGTCCAGGATCACCGTCCCTTCGCTCGCCGCCACACCGCCGACCACGCCCGAGCCGGCGCCGCGAGGTACGACGGGGGTCCCCGTGTCGGCCGCCCAGCCGAGGACCGTCGAGACCTCCTCCGTGGATCGAGGGAAGATGACGGCCCGCGCGGCGCCCTGAGAATCACCGCGCGCCACGCGAAGGAGGGCGAGCGGCGAGAGGTCGCGCGCCCGTTCGGCCACGGTTGCCGGGTCGGTGGTGACCGCCCCGCGGGAGAGTCGGTCGGATAGGTTCTCGAGATCGTCCATGAGGGGGGATAGTAATGGGAACCTGTGGGGGTGCGCGCGGCGGTGGTGGGGCACGTCGAGTGGATCGAGTTCGCCCGGGTCGAGCGCGTACCGCGGCGGGGCGAGATCGTTCACGCCCAGGAGACGTGGGAGCTACCCGGAGGAGGTGGGTCGGTCGCGGCGGTGCAGCTCCACCGGCTGACCGGGGATTGCACGTTCTTCACGTCGTTGGGCGACTGTGAAGTGGGTCGGCGGGCGCGGACCGAGTTGATGGACCGCTACGGGGTGCGGGTGGAAGCGGCGTCTCGGCCCACGAAGCAACGTCGAGGGTTCACCTTCATCGACGCTTCCGGCGAACGAACCATCACGGTGATCGGGGACCGCCTCGGGCCGGACGGTAGCGACCGTCTTCCGTGGGACGAGGTCGCGGCCGTGGACGCCGCGTACTTCACCGCCGGCGACCATGAGGCTCTGGACGCTGCTCGCCGAGCGCGCGTTCTGGTCGCCACGCCCCGAGCGATGGGTGTTCTCAAAGGGTCGAGCGTCGAGCTGGACGCGCTGGTCGGCAGCGCGACCGACGCGGCCGAGCAGTTCGAACCGGAGGACCTCGATCCGCCGCCGCGGCTGGCCGTGTGGACCGAAGGAAGCAAGGGAGGGAGGTACGTCACGCGGGCGGGCCGGAACGGGCGGTTCGAAGCAGCGCCGCGTCCGGGACCGATCGTGGACACGTACGGCAGCGGAGACACGTTCGCGGCCGGGCTCACCTACGGCCTGGCGGCCGGTTATTCGGTTGAGGACGCTCTCGGATTCGCCGCTCGATGCGCCGCGATATCGCTGACCGGCCGCGGCCCGTACGGCCGCGATATCTCCGCGGCCCTCCCGTGACGGAATTCGTCTAGCCGGTGCGCCGGCGGGGTTTCTTGGCGGCGGATTGCGCCGGGGCCTTCTTCGCTTTCGCCGCCTCCACGCTCGCCTTCAGGGCGTCCATGAGGTCCGCGACTTCGGAGCGCCGCGGTTCGGGCTCCGGCGCCGCCACGACCTGCTCCCGGCCGGCCTTCTCCTCGATCAGCTGAAGAACCCGCTCACGGTACGTGTCTCTGTACTCCTCGGGGTTCCAGTCGGTCTTCAGCAGGCTGATCAGCTGCGTGGCGATTCGAAGCTCGCGCTCGGCGACCGGCAACCCTCTGGGGATCTCAGGAATTTCGGTGGCCGATCGAACCTCGTCTGCAAAAAACAGCGTGTGCAGCACGACAGCATCGGCCATTGGGCGAATGGCGGCCAGGTACTCCTTGCTCCGAAGCACGAACCGGGCGATGCCGGCCTGGTTCGCCTTCTGAAGCGCCGCCAGCAGCAGCGCGTACGGCTTCTCCGCGCCCACGCCGGTCTGGGGAGCGACGTAGTAGCTCTTTTCGAAATGAACCGGGTCGATCTCCCGAAGGTCGACGAAAGCCTCGATCTCGATCCGGCGCGTCGGCTCAGGCTGAAGTCCGGCGAGCTCCTCGGGCGTGACCATCACGAACCGGTCGCGGTCCAGCTCGTACCCCTTGACGACATGCTCGTACGGGATGCCCTCGGTGTCGACCGAGGGTGAAGGCTGCTCCAGTGCCGTGCCGCCAGCGTCCGTGCCTGCGACGTTGGCCCCTGCCCCCTGGTCAGCTTCCTTCTCGGGCGGCTCGCCGCCGAGCGCCGGGGGTTCGGGAGCCGGCTCCGTCACGCGGCGGTAGCGGATTCGCTTGCCGGTACCTCGGTCGAACTGGTGAAACCGGACGTCACGGGGCGCCGTGGCGTTGTAGAGCTTGATCGGAACGCTGACGAGCCCAAATGTCAGAAATCCGCTCCAAATTGCTCTGGGCATCTAGTTTTCTCCGTCCCCAGACCGATAGACTCCGTCCAATTATCGGGTGGCGAAGCTCCAAAACGGATAGTTATAATGCACTAGCCCTGGGCCAGTTGAGGCCTGGGGTACGAAGCGGGCCGAACGACTCAGTCAGGATGATCGTGACCAGAGGACGCCGAACACTCATCTGGGGCGCAGTGACCCTCATGGCTGGTCTGGCGACGGCTTTCCCTCTCGCCGCCGCCGCCCTCGGTGAGTCGTCGGCGGACCTTTCCGTGGCGCAGGTGGCAACCAACTCTTCTAACGAAGCCATCGACGGCAGCGCGTCGAAGCTCTATGCCGGGCAAGTCGTGAGGTACACGGTGACCGTTACCAACAACGGCCCCTCCAATGCCGAGTCGGTGACCGTCACGGCAACGGCGCCGGCCGAAGTCGTTTCGGCCACGCTCGAGTCGTGCGATCCGCAAGCCGCCAACTGCTCATCGGTCTCGAACTTCGCCGACTACGCCAGCGGCACGTCGCTGGAGTTTGGATCCATTACCTCCGGCACCTCCAAGGAAATGGTGTTCCGTGGGAAAGTGAGCTCGAGGACGTTGCCGGGTGACATCACGAACACGGTCTCCGCCACCTCCGCGCAGACCGACCCTGACACCTCGAACAGCACCGACGTCGCCCTGGCCACGCCGGTGGACAGCCTGGCCGACATCTCGGTGAGCCAGGTGGCGAAGGACTCCGCAGGCAAGGTCGTCGACAAGACGAACAAGATTCGGGCCGGTGAGGTCATCACGTACGTCGCCACCGTGAAGAACGCCGGGCCGTCCGACGCCAGGAACGTCAAGGTGAAGAGCACGTTCGACAGCGGCGTCACCAACCTCCTGTCGTGTGTGGGGACGTGCTCCGGGAGCTCGTCCTTCATCTCCTACCAGAGCTCGGCGCTGCTGAGCCTCGGGGCGATGCCCGCGGGTGCCACGGAGACCGTCTCGTTCCGGGGAACGCTCCCCGCGACCCTGACCGCAACCACGGACGTCACGAACGTGGTGAGCGTGAAGTCCTACAAGACCGACAAGCTCGCGGCGACCGCTGATTCCGACAGCACCGACGCCACCAGCACACTCACCACGAGCGTCCTGAAGGCGCCGTCGCCGAAGACCTCGCCCACGACGAATTCGGCGACGAACAACACTTCGTTGCTTGGGTCTGGTCCGACCACCGGCGTGTACTTCGGCAAGATCGGGGCGCCCACATACTTCGAGCCGCAGCAGCGGACGAGGACCATCGTGATCAAAGAGGTCGTTTACCAGAGCGCGTACGGACGGCGAATCCCGGAAGCGGCGTCCGCGCCGATCGTGGAGACCGCGACCCAAACCACGATCGCCCCAGTCGCACGCACCATCGTCCGCGCCCCCGATGAGGTCTGGCTACTGCTCCCCGTGGGGCTGCTCCTGATCATCTGGATCACCTATCTGGTCCTGGAGCCCTACGAGGATCAGTTCCTGGTGGCGGCGCGCTCGCCGTCCGCTCCGGACCTTCGCGGGTAGAGAAACCGAAAGAACGCGCGAAGCGCGTTAGAAGCCGCCGCCGCGGCCGATCATCCGTCCGAACGCGATGATGTTGTCGGTGTAGTGGCCCGTGGAGCGGTTGAACACCCCGCCGCACGTGATGAGCCGAAGCTCCGAGATCGGGCTCGGGCCGTACACGATCTCGCTCGGGAAGTTCGACTTCGCCCATACGCCCAGGTCTTCGATGACATACCGAACCGGGCGCTTGTCCACGCGTGAGACCGTGACGATGTCCCCGGCCTTCAGCTTGGGCAGCCTGTAGAAAACGGCGGGCCCGCGCCGATTGTCGATGTGGCCGACGATGACTGACGACCCGATCTGGCCCGGCTTCGCGCCGCCCTTCCACCAGCCCGCCTCGGAGTAGACCGTGGGGATCTCCAGCGTTCCATCCGAACGCAGCCCCAGCTCGATCACGGGTGCGTCGACGCCTATCGAGCGGATGGTGATTCGGCACGGGGCGCCCTTCGGCAGCCCGTCGGGGTTCTTCGTGCACGCGAGCCGCGCTGCACGCTTGACTTGCTTTTCGGTTTGCTGCACTTCGGTCGCGCTCTGGACATCCAATCCGCGAAACGGCCCCTTTGTCACTTGAGCGGGAAGTCCCACCAGAAGCATCACGGCCACGACGGGAATGAGGGACGCCTTGACGGCGCGGTTCAGGCGAGGCTCGCCGTCGTCATCCTCGTAGTCGCCGTCGTCAAAGTCGGTGGAGTACTCCTCCCCGATGACGGGCTGCTCGTCTTGCTGTTCGTCCATCTCGTCGCTCACGCCCGCCGCGAGCGCTCTTCCGCAGCCCGGGCTATGCGCGCCCGAGCCGGCGGATCCCGAACAACAGGAGCCCGATCGTCAGGAGCGACGCCAGCGCAATCTGAGGAACGGCGGCGTTGCTCCCCGCGGTTCCGCCGGCGCCGGTGTCGACTCCACCGAGCGGCGTGGATACCGTGGAGAACCCGGTGCCGAAGTCCCCGAAGCCGCCACCGCCGAATCCGAAGCCCTCGTCGCCGTTCTCCACGCCACCGCCACCACCATCGCGCGGAGGAGGCGGCTCCTCGGCGGCGTTAGCGCAGACGGGACCGGCGCCGTTGGGAACGAATGTCGGAGGAGTCTGAGACCGGACGACGACGCCGTCACAGTATCTGCCCGTAGTCGGCGGCGCTTCCGCTCTTACCCGAATCTCGACCTCATGCAGTGCACCCGTGAGAGACGCTTGTTCGGCGTAGGTGCACGTGACCGAGCCACCGCCGGCTGTACAAGTAGCGTTATCCGCCGAAAGAAATGTCGAATTGAAATGGAAGTCCTCCAACTCGACGGTAACGTCGCACGGAAGGTTGGCCGCCGGCTCCAGAGGATTGGCGAAGGTCCGGATCCTGATGATGTGCCGGATGATGTCGCCTTCTTCCACGCCGGAGGTCGGCCTGGCGGCCTTGGTGACCTCGAATCGTCCGGGGAGCGTGCATGCTGCAGCGTAGGCCGGAGTCACCACGAATAAGGAGAAGCCGAAGAGTGCGGCAAGTACCAAGCTGACCCGCACGACCAACCGCCTAGACAACCTGCCCACCTCCCATACGAGTTCTCGCCCGACCGGGCGCTGCCCGCCGAACTCTTCCTAACTAGCGCATTCTAACTAGATCCCCGCTAATGCGCCAGTCAAATCCTCGACGCCCCGCATTCTATTCGGCAGGCCGGGCGTCTGCCCAACGGGCCTTCATGGCCCGCTGGATCCCGTCCTTCCCCTCGAGCAAGAGTCGCCTGATTGGGGGCGGGAGGTTCCCCTTCTCAAGGTGCCGGTCCGTCTTTTCGACCGTGCCGTCCCGCACTATGAGATGCGGATACATCCTTCGGCCGAACGCCAGGGCCTCGGGGAGGTCACGGGCCTCCCACACCCCTGCGAGATCCTCGAAGAACCGACCCGCGTAGGGCTCGAGGAGCTCCTCCTGCCCGTACTGCTGGAACGCGGCCATGACCTCGTCCAGAAGAGCCAGGGGCTGGGTGGTGTCCCCCACGATGATCCGCCACGCCTCCGCCTTCGCGTCGGGCGTGGGCCGCGCCGCCCTCGCCGACGCCGCGTGCCGGTTCCCGCGGTCGCTCGGGTCGCGCCGGAGCTCCGCTTCGATCTCTTCTTCGCCGGCGGCACCGGCCGCGGCAAGTGACCGGAGCACGTGCCACCGAAGCTCGGTGTCGACGGCGAGCCCGTCGAACGTCACGGAACCGTCCAGGAGCCCACGAACCTTCTCGAGGTGTTCGGGGGACCGAGCGGCCGAGCAGAACGTCCGCGCCCACGCCAGCTGATGGTCACTCCCCGGTTTCGCGTCCTGGAGCCGCCGGAGCGCCGCGTCGGCCAGCGCCTGCCCGGCGGCGTCCCGGTTGGCAGGATCGCCGTACAGCCAGACCGCGGCCGCGGCCTGCGCGGCGAGGTTCTGCACCAGACCGATCTTCGATTCCCGTCCGACGTTACGGCTGACAAGCTCGACGTAATCGCGGGGCCGCATCTCGCCGTCGCGGGTCATGTCCCAGCACGACGTCCAGCACAACGCGCGAGCCAGCGAATCGTCGAGATCTCCGAGGCGTTCGACGACGGTTCGAAGGGAACGGACGTCCAGGCGGATCTTGGCGAACGTCAAGTCGCCATCGTTGAGCAGGATCAGGTCCGGGACGGTCTCGCCGATGAGCTCGGGGACCTCCGTTCGCTCTCCGACCGCATCCAGCTCGACCCGCCGGCGCAGCCGCAATGCTCCTTCTGTGGCGTCGTAGAGCCCGATCCCCAGGCGGTGGGACCGAAGCGTCGGCCACTGCGGATGCGCTTCCTGAATCAGGCCAAACGATTCGAACGTGCCGGTCCCATTTCCGGAGGTGGTGAACTCCGGCCGGAGCGTGTTCACTCCGGCGGTCTCCAGCCACTCCTTCGACCAGCTCCGAAGGTCTCGCCCGGAAACCTGCTCGAGCGCCGCCAGGAAGTCGGCGAGCTCGGCGTTCGCGAACTCGTGCTCCTTGTTATAGAGCTTGGTCCCCTCCAGGAACTTGTCCTGACCGACCCAGGCGGCCAGTTGCCGAAGCACCGACGCCCCCTTGGCGTAGGTGATCCCGTCGAAGTTGAGGTGAATTGATTCGACGTCCGGGATCTCCGCCACGATGGGGTGCGTGGTGGGGAGCTGGTCCTGCCGGTACGCCCACGTCTTCTCGGTGTCGGCGAAGGTCGTCCAGGCCTCCTTGAACCGAGTCGCCTCGGCCTGGCTCAGGACCGCCATGTAGGACGCGAAGCTCTCGTTGAGCCACAGGTCGTTCCACCACCGCATGGTCACCAGGTCGCCGAACCACATGTGAGCCATCTCGTGGAGGATGGTTTCGGCCCGCCGCTCGCGAGACGCGTCGGTCACCCGTGACCGGAAGATGTAGGCGTCGTTGAAGGTGATGCACGCCGCGTTCTCCATGGCGCCGTGGTTCGACTCCGGGACGAAGATCTGGTCGTACTTCGGCGGGAACGGGTACGGGTAGCCGAACGCCTCCTCGAAGAAGTCCAGTCCCTGCCGGGTCACCTCGAACAGCTCCTCGGAATCCATGAATTCGGCCAGTGATTTGCGGCAATACAGGCCCAGCGACAGTTCGCGGTGACGGTCTCGGACCACGTGCCAGTCGCCCGCGCAGACGCACGTGATGTACGTGGACATCGGCAGCGTCGTCTTGAAGACCCACGTGACCCGGCCATCCTTTTCTTCGGGAGGCGATGCGAGTTCGGAGTTCGAGACGACCTCCCATCCGGGG
>JALYGK010000072.1 GCA_030777105.1 Actinomycetota bacterium
CCGGACCGCCTGGCCGACGCGTGGGAGGCCGCGAAAGTTAGCTGACCGGCTCCAAGGCCGAAACGGGAACCCTTCCCCGTACCGAGGTACCGCTCCCGGGAGTCGACCGGACCTCGAGCCTTCCCCCAAGCGCCTCGATGCGGTCCGACATGTTCGTCAGTCCAGAGCCGCGCTTTGCCCGACCGGGATCGAACCCCGCACCATCGTCCTCTACCTCGAAGGCCAGCTGCTCGCCGTCTGCCGACAGCCGGACGGTCACCTTCGAGGCGCCGGCGTACTTGGTCACGTTCTGGAGTGCCTCCAGCAGAACGAAATAGACGCCGGCCTCGATCTCTTGCGGATACCGTTCCACTCCATCGGCCGTGATCTCCACCGGAACCGAAACCTTCCGCGCCTGCGCGTCCAACGCCGCAACCAGCCCTTTGTCCCGAAGGAGTGGCGGGTAGATCCCGCGCGCCAAGTCTCGAAGGTTCTCCAGGGCTTCCTGCGTCTCGGACTGGAGCTGGGCCAGCATCTGGTCGGTCTTCTGGGCGTCCCGTGCGGCGAGAGTCTTGGCCAGCCCCAACTTGACGTTCAGCGCTACCAGCTGCTGCTGTGCTCCGTCGTGGATGTTTCGCTCGATCCGCCGGCGTTCTTCATCCTGCGCCGAGACGATCCGCTGCCGGGAGGCCCTGAGCTCCTCGATCAGCTTGACGTTTCGAAGGACCAGACCGGCCTGCGCTGCAAGGTCGTGGAGGAGTTTCCGTTCGGTGGGCGTGAGTGCCTCCCCGCGAGGCTTCGCCATGGCGAGCGCGCCGAGTAGCTCTCCACGGTCTCGAACCGGCGCAGACAGGTCATAGCCCGGCAGCGTTGGAAGCTCTCCCTGGCGGAGTCTCACCCCACGAAACCCCTGGCCGTCCGGTTCGGGCCACTGAGCTTCGAGCCGCAGCTCGTCGGCGACGGCGAGCCAAACCGCGGCACGCACAGCGCCGGTTCCCTCCGCGAGGATCTTCGTCATCTGCGGAAGCAGATCCTCCGTGCCGTAGGTCGTCGTCATCCTCTTGGAAAAGTCGGAGAGGATCTCGTACGGCGTTGCCCGCTTCCCATAAACCAGGCGGTTGGCGAATCGCTGGACGCGCTCGCGTACCGGCTGGAACGCCACGGCAACCACCGCCGTCGCGAGAATCGATAACCCAAGATTGGGCCGGTCGCCCTGCCCGATCACCGTCCCGATGCCAACGACGATCCCGACGTATACCAGCGTGATAAAGCCAGCGAGCGCACCATAGACAACGGTCTTGTTGATGACGACGTCGATGTCGTAGAGGCGGTACTTGAGGATGGCGATCCCTGCGGCGATCGGGAGAAGACCGATGATGAACGGGAAAACGAAGTTCCAAACGGCGGAGAACCGGTCAGACTGGATGTCGCCGAGGGGAAAGGTCAGCAGCAGTACCACGGCGTAGGTGAACCACTTCAACTGTTGCCGCTCCTCGCCTCTCGACCTCCGATAACGGAAGAACATCGAGACGATGGCCGCGAGGGCGCAGGCCCCGAGGATTCCGAAGAGGACGTCGCCCACCGTCGTCTCCTCGACGTCCCCCATGGCGTCGAAGCCGATGGGGTTTGCGACAATCAGGCCGCCCTCCTCATCGATGAGATCGACGACCAGCTCTGCCTCGAACATGGCCAGGGCCGCGGTCGCGACAGTGGCAGCTATCGCCACCCACAGGACCGGCCGCCACCGCGCTGAATGCGGCCGACCGGTGGGGAAGAGCAGCGGCGTGAAAACGATCATTCCAGCGAGCAGCGGGTACCAGAACCAGTTGGTGACCCACGCTCCCCACACCGGGGCCGGAACTGAGCCCGGTCGGGTCACGAATCCGTATTGGGAGTACTCCTGGCCCGCCACGCCCGTCGCGGCCAGAAGGGCGATCACGGAGAAGATCCATCCCATGGCGTTGTCGGGACGCCGGGAGATCACCAAGGCGCCCACGACTAGAAACGAGGTCAGCACGAGGAGCCATGGGACGGTGTCGACCTCCGGCCAGGTTCCGTTGCGAATTCCGAAGATGAAGGCGAGCATGATCATCGCCACGTAGACGACGACTATGGCGACGGCGGAACGTCTGGCGACACGCCCGTTCATCCGCTACCGCGCTCCCCATTCGTTGGGACCCGGCCTCCGACGACCGTGCCCTCCCCGGGGCGAGAAGCGACGCTCAGAGAGCCGCCGAGCGCCTCGATCCGGTCCGTCATGTTGGTAAGGCCAGATCCCCGACGCGTGGTTTCCGGATCGAACCCGGTGCCGTCATCGTGGACATCGAAGGCCAGGTCTCCGTTCTCGGCTCGCAGACGGATGAGGGCACGCGACGCATTCGCGTACTTCGCGGTGTTCTGCATCGCCTCCAGAACGCAGAAGTACACCGCGGCCTCGATCTCCCGGTCGTAGCGCCCGATAACGTCGGCCTGCACCGAGACCGGCACCGGCGCCTTCCTAGCCTGAGCCTCGAGCGCGGCGACCAGTCCCTTGTCCGCGAGGAGCGGCGGGTAGATTCCCCGGGCCAGATCACGGAGGTTCTCCAGGGCGTCTTGGGTCTCCGACTGGAGCTGGGAAATCAGCTCTTCCGTCTTGTTCAGGTCTCTGGCTGCCAGCGTTCTGGCCAACCCAAGCTTGACGTTCAAGGCAACGAGCTGCTGCTGGGCGCCGTCGTGGATGTTTCGCTCGATCCGCCGGCGCTCCTCGTCCTGAGCAGAGACGATTCGTTGCCGGGAAGCGCGAATCTCCTCGATGAGCCGTACGTTTCGAAGGACGAGCCCCGCCTGCGATGCCAGATCGGATAGCAATTTCCCCTCCGTTGGCGTCACCGGTTCCCCACGACCCTTGGTGATGGAGAGGGCGCCTAAGAGCTCGCCGCGGTCGCGAACGGGAATGGCGAGGTCTGCATCAGGAATGGCCGGGAGCTCATCACCTGCGAGCTCCATCCGCTCAAATCCCGTCCCGTCGGCCTGAGGCCACACCGACGTCGCTCTGAGCTCGCGGCCGACCCTGAGCCACACCTTCGCGGTCGCCGCTCCAGTCCCCTCGGCCAGCATTCGTCCCATCTGCGGCATCAGGTCGTCCGTTGCGTACGTACCGGCCATCCGGGAGGCAAAGTGCGACAGAACGTCATACGGGGTGGCGCGCTTCCCGTAGACGAGACGGTTCGCGAATCGCTCGACGCGCTCGCGGACGGGCTGGAACGCCATCGCCACGACGGCGGTAGCCAGAATGGAGAGTCCGAGATTCGGCCGGTCGCCCTGTCCGATGATGGTTCCGATCCCGACAACGATACCGACGTAGACAGCCGTGATGAACATGGCCAGCGCGCCGTACACCACCGCCTTGTTGATGACGACGTCGATGTCGTACAGGCGGTACTTCAGAACGGCGAACGTGATGGATACCGGAATAAATACGAACGACACGATGGCCGCCCGCTGAAAGTACGCGACCCATGTCGGGGTCTCCCGGGTGTCCCACGCGAAATCGATCGAGGCGATGATCGCGATCAGGTAGAGCACCGCGACGACGGCTCCCCCGGCCGTCAACCATTTGAGCTGAAGCCGCTCGACTCCCTGCGATCGACGAAATCGCAGAACAAGGCTGAACGCGGACGCGACGATGGTGATGGGAATGAGGAGGATGAACGCGGCGACCAGGTCCAGAGTCCCTCTCAGCGCCTGGATCCCCAGTGGGTTATCGAGGTTCGGGTAGGCGGACTCAGTCAGTTTCCCCGGAGCGAAGACAAGCGAAAGCATCGTCAGGAGAAGGGCGACACCCGCGGCCCACTCGACGTATTTCCACTTCGGCGAGAGCAGCTGGCCATCAGGGAATCGAAGGAGCAGCGTTGTCCCCATCAGGACGATCGGGGGCGCCCACGTCGGCTCGTTGAGGGCAATGAAGATCGCACCTCCCGGCAGACCTCTGCTGTACGCAAACGTCCCGATGGACGCGAACGGCAACGCCCATCCGAGACCGATCGCCATTAGGATCCAGCCGATTCGATTTCGCGGCTGGCGAGCCAGGATCAGCATCGCTGCAACTGGAAACGCGGCGGTCACCATGACGAAGAGAGTGTCCGTCGATTCGACATATCCGGGCCCGCGCTTCGTCCCCAGGTCGAGCGCTATCGAGCCGACGAGGAAGAGCAGCCACACGCCGAACGCCGACCAGGCCAGTCTTCGTGCTCTTCCGCCTGTCATCCGACCGGCTCCAGCGTGCTTGCGTTTTGAACTTCACGAACCGGAATCGCCCCGACCAGCGTCGTTCCTCTACCCGGATGGGATCGAATTTCCAGCGTGCCCCCGAGCGCCTCGATTCGATCCGTCATGTTGGTGAGACCGGAACCTGGCTTCACTGAAGTCGCGTCGAAACCGCGCCCGTCGTCCTCGACGTGAAACATGAGGTTTCCATCGGCGTCGGTAAGCCGAATCAGCGCCCGCGACGCGTTCGCGTACTTGGCGACGTTCTGAAGCGATTCCAGGACGCAGAAGTACACGGCAGCTTCGGCGTCTTGCGTGAATCGGCGAATGCCGTCGGCGTGAACCTCCACGGGTAGCGGCAACTTTCTGGCCTGTGCTTCCAGCGCCGCAACCAGTCCCTTGTCGGCAAGCAGCGGGGGGTAGATCCCTCGGGCGAGATCTCGCAGGTTCTCCAACGCGTCGACAGTCTCGGTCTGGAGCTGCTCGATCATTTTCTGGGTCTTTTCTGTGTCCCTTCGCAGGAGCGTCTTAGCCAGCCCAAGTTTCACGTTGAGCGCGACCAGCTGCTGCTGCGCGCCGTCGTGGATGTTTCGCTCGATCCTTCGGCGTTCTTCGTCCTGGGCTGCAACCAACCGCTGACGCGAGGCCCGAAGCTCCTCGATGAGCTTCACGTTCCGAAGGACCAACCCAGCCTGAGCGGCCAGATCCTCCAGGAGCTTGGCATCCGATGGCGTGAGGGGCTCGCCTCGTGCCTTGGTGACCGACAAGGCGCCCAAGAGCTCGCCCTGGTGCTGAACGGGGACCGAGCGGTCCGTGTTCTGTATCACGG
>JALYGK010000073.1 GCA_030777105.1 Actinomycetota bacterium
CGCCAGGGGTTGATGTGACCGAGACCTCCACTCGGCCCGAACCGGCGTCCGTGACACGTCGTCCCAAGCCACGGAGGACGACCGGCCGGCTCGGCGAGATTCTGACGGCCAAGGGCCTCATCACCGAGGACGATCTCGAACGAGCGCTCCTCGAGCAACGTCAGAGTATGACCGACCAGCCACTCGGCCGGATTCTCACGGACCTCGGTCTCATCAAGGAGTCGGACCTTCTCGCCGCGCTGGCGGAGCAGGTCGGGTTCCGGTTCGTCGACCTCACCGAATTCCCGATCGATCCGACGGCCGCGTCGCTCATCCCGGAGCACATGGCCCGCCGGCATCACGCTCTTCCCATCGGATTCGAGGGCCCGAAGCTCCTCGTCGCCATGGCGGACCCCTCGAACGTCATCGCTGCCGACGACATCCGCGCCAACACCGGGCGGCTGGTTCAGCCGTTGGTGGCCACCGCCGCCGACATCGAAGCAGCGATCCGGCGGTTCGGTCGCGTCGAGCAGTCAGTCGAGGACGTCGCCTCCGAAGCGGCGTCCGCCGCCGAGGAAGATCTCGATGCCGACCTGGCCGGAGCGGCCGTCGAGGAGGGCCCCATCGTTCGCATGGTCAATCTCCTCATCAGCCAGGCGATCAATGACCGAGCCTCGGACATTCATATCGAACCGACAGACCGTGAGGTCAGGATCCGTTACCGCGTGGACGGCGTCCTCCACGAGGTCATGCGCTCGCCGAAGAACATCCAGGCCGGCTTGATCAGCCGTTTGAAGGTCATGGCCGACATCAACATCGCGGAACGGCGGCTTCCCCAGGACGGCCGTGTCGGGCTGACGGTCGGCGGGAAGAGCATCGACCTCCGAATGGCCACCCTTCCCACGGTCTACGGGGAGAAGGTCGTCATCCGGATCCTTGACAAGAGTTCGGTCCTCCTGAAGCTCGGCGAGCTCGGGCTTCAGGAGTCTGCCTTCACCCGATACCAGGACGCGTATACGAAACCGTACGGCGCGCTCCTGGTCACCGGCCCGACGGGTTCGGGAAAGTCGACGACGCTGTACGCGACGCTGAACCAGATCAACAAGATCGACCGGAACATCATCACCGTCGAGGATCCGGTCGAGTACCGCCTCCCGGGCGTGAACCAGATGCAGGTCAACCCCCGGGCCGGCCTCACGTTCGCTTCGGCGCTTCGCTCGATCCTCCGGGCTGACCCGGACATCATCCTGGTGGGTGAGATCCGTGACCGGGACACCGCGGTCATCGCCATCGAGGCTGCGCTGACCGGACACCTCGTCCTCTCCACACTTCACACGAACGACGCACCGTCGTCTCTTCCCCGGCTGATCGAGATGGGCGTGGAGTCGTACCTGGTTGCCAGCGCCATCGACTGCATCGTCGCTCAGCGGCTTGCGCGGAAACTTTGCACCCGGTGCCGCCAGGCATACCGCCCGGATCCGGTGGAGCTGGAGGAGGCCGGGTTCCCCGAGGAGATATGGAACGAGATCGACACGCTGTTCCGGCCCGTCGGGTGCTCGAGCTGCGCGAAGACCGGCTTCAGGGGACGGCTGGGGCTCTATGAGGTCATGCTCGTCAGCGAGGAGATCGAGCGCATGACGGTCGAACACGCGTCCTCGGACGAGATCCGACGGTCCGCGAAGCGCGACGGCATGGTGACCCTCCGGGAAGACGGCCTCCACAAGGTCCAGAACGGCATCACTTCGATCGAAGAAGTCCTACGGGTGGTGTCCTGATGTGCCGATGGATTTTGAAGATCTCCTGACCCGAGGAAAGGGAGTGCGATGAAGGCCGACTTGCTGAGTAGACAGGGCGCCGCTTCGTCGGTGTCCGTTCAGGAGCTGCTGGCCCATGTCCTGGAGAAGGAGGCGAGCGACCTTCATCTCACGGCGGGAGCGGCTCCAACCATCCGTGTTCACGGCGACCTCAAACCGGTCGACGGCTACGACCTGCAGGAGCCAGAGGAACTTCGCCGGATGGTCTACGCCATCCTGACCCAGGCGCAGCGGGAGCGCCTCGAGCAGGACCTGGAGCTGGACCTCTCGTACTCTCTCCCCGGGAAGGCCCGGTTCCGGGTCAACGTGTACTTCCAGCGCGACGCGATCGGGGCGGCCTTCCGCCTGATCCCCTTCTCCATCCGCAGACTTGACGAGCTCGGACTTCCAAAGCAGGTCGGTGACTTCGCTCGGCTGCCCCGAGGCATGGTTCTCGTCACCGGCCCTACGGGTTCGGGGAAGTCGACGACGCTGGCGGCCCTGCTGGACATCGTGAACAGCGAACGAGAGGTCCACATCATGACGGTGGAGGATCCGATCGAGTACCTCCACCAGCACAAGAAGGCCATCGTCAACCAGCGCGAGGTGGGGACCGACACCCGGTCCTTCGCTGCGGCGCTCAAGCACGTCCTCCGTCAGGACCCCGACGTGATCCTGGTCGGTGAGATGCGCGACCTGGAGACCATCCAGACCGCCCTGACCGCCGCGGAGACCGGGCACCTGGTCTTCGCCACCCTCCACACTCAGGACGCGCCCCAGACCATCGACCGGATGATCGACGCCTTCCCACCTCACCAGCAGCAGCAGGTTCGGGCTCAGCTGAGCACCACGCTCCAGGGCGTCGTCACGCAGCAGCTGCTCCAGAGCGCCGACGGCAGGAGCCGAACCGTCGCCGCCGAGGTCCTCGTGGCTACATCTGCCGTCAGAAACATGATTCGGGAGGCGAAGGTCCATCAGATCTACGGCGCGATGCAGGCTGGTGGGCGG
>JALYGK010000074.1 GCA_030777105.1 Actinomycetota bacterium
GCCCTCGTCGTTCAGGAGAAGCGGGTTGCCGCCGTACGACACGATCCACTCGGAGATGGTGACGCCGGCCGCACCCGACGGTCCCTCGAGCGACAGCGTGACCTTGGGTTGGCCGTCCGCCGCCTGCCTCAGTTGCTGGGCCACCGTTCTGAATTCGGCAGCAGTCCTCGGTGGCGATACGCCGGCCTGCTGAAAGCGGTCGGTGTTCACGTAGGCCACCCGGACGTTTGGCCGGTACGGCAGGAAGTACTGCTTCCCATCGAACTTCTCCGGAATCAAGGCCGGGTTCACACCGTCTGGAATTTGGACGTCGGAGAGGTCCTCGACCAGCCCGTCTTCAACCAGGACCGCCAGCGCAAGGTTGTCCTGAGCGAAGAGGTGGACGGTGTTCCGGCCCGCGTTCACGTCGACCTGGAGCTTCTGCGGCAGGTCTTGCGACGTGATCGCCGCCAGCCTTACCGTCGCCCCGGTCTGCTGCGAGAACTGATCGATCAGCTCCTGGACGACCGGCTGCTCCGTCTCGGCGAGCGACGTGCTGAACGTGATCGTGGTCCCGGCAAACTGCTGTGCCTGCTGACCGGGTTGCTGCGGCTGCTGTTGGTCACCTCCGCCGCATGCGCCGGCGACCAACGCGAGCACGGCCGTCAACGCCAGCCATGGCCGCATGATTCTCTTCATCGCTTCACCTCCCATTCCGGGAGCATGCCCGGAACGTCGTCGGTTCAAAGCTCTTTCCTCTCTCCACCCTATCCCCATCACCCCTTTACTGCGCCGGAGAGCGCGCCCGGCCTCAGGTACCGCTGAAGGAAATAGACCACCAGCAGGATCGGCAGCGTGAGGATCGCCGCCACGGCCGCCATCTCCTGGGTCACGCCACGGTCGATCGCGGTGAAGACCTGAAGCGGGAGGGTGTTCTGGTTGGTGGTGAGGAGCCGCGCGTAGAGGAACTCGTTCCAGGAGTACAGCCAAACGAACAACGAGGCCACGGCGATCCCGGGAGCGGCCAGGGGGAACACCACTCGGATGAGGGTCCCGAGACGCGACGCGCCGTCGATCTGCGCGGCCTCTTCAATGTCTCGGGGTATCGTCTCGAACGTTCCGACCAGGATCCAGGCGATGAAGGGCAGAGACCCGATCAAATGCGCCAGGACCAGTCCCAGATAGTCGTCCACCAGCCCGAGCCTGGCGAACCTGGTGGCCACCGAGATCCCGATGGCGAACTCCGGGAACATCCGGGTCACCAACAGCCCGATCACGATGCTGTACCTGAGGCCGGGGGCAAGGCGGGAGATCACGTAGGCCGCCGGAGCGGCGATCAGAATGGCCAGCAGGGTCGTGGCCGTCGCCACCGAAAGGCTCTTGATGAGCGGAGGCACAAGGTCTCCGCCCTCGATCACGCCTCTCCACCACTGAAGGGTGTAGTCGGTCACGACCAAGGCCGGCCGTTCTCCGAACAGGGCGGAGCCGGGGGCGAAGGAGACCATGAAGATGAGGTAGATCGGAAACACGACGATCAGCACCGACACCAGGACCCAGAACGGGAAGATCACTTTCAACGGCGCGGCCAACGGGTCCCGCCTGCTCCGAGTCCGGACCGCGACGCTCACAGCCGCACCTGCTGCCGGGCCGCCACGAACCGGAGATACAGGACGATGAACACGATGATCATGCCGAACAACACAACCGACGCCGCCGCCGCCGTGAACGGATCGTTCGTCGGCGGGAGATACCGCTCGCCGATGAACGTCCCCAGGACGCGTTCCGGACCGGCCAGGACGAGGGCCAGCTCGAAGATACGGAACGCGTCGATGGCCCGAAGGATGATGGCCATCGTGATGTAGGGGATCAACAGAGGCAACGTAACGCGGGCGAAACGCTGCCACTTCGTGGCGCCGTCCACGTCTGCCGCCTCGTAGACGTCTTCGGGAATGGCTTGAAGCCCGGCCAGGAAGATGAGCGTCATCACCGGAAGGACCTTCCACATGTCGGCGATCGCCACGGTGAGCAGCGTCCGGAAGCCGCCGGCAACCGTCCAGGAGATGTTCTGCCACTGCCAGTCCACCCCCGGGATCTTGTCGATGAGGCTGGCGAACAGCCCCATGATCGAGTTGAGATAGCCGGCTCGGCTGAAAATGAGGAGCATCACCGCTCCGGAGACGATGGTCGGCACGCCCAGCGGAACCAACGTCACCGTCCGCACGAACCCCCGGCCCCGAAACTTGGCGTGAAGAGCCAGGGCCACCATCAGCCCCACTCCCAGTTCGAGCGTCAGCGACAGCAGCGCCACGATCAACGTGTTGACCACGGCGCCTTTGAACGTGTCCGCCCTGATGATCGCGCGATAGCTCTCAAGGGTCGGAAAGTTAGCGCCGCGGGGAGTGCTCAACGAGAGGCGGAACGTGTCGATGATCGGGGCCACCGTGAGAACGAGCACGTAGGCCACCAGCGGAGTAACGAGGAAGATCTCGAACTGATGCCTACGGAGCCACGATAGGAGCGAGATGCCGGTCGCACCCCGTGGAGCTGTTCGCTCAATCGTCGCCATCTACCCCACCCGGAATCGAGGACGTGCTTGCGCTAGCTCCCTTCGTTCCCGTAGATGCCCAGCCCGGTCTCCGGATCAAAGAAGTGAAGCCTTCCGGTATCGACTACCAGCTGGACCTGTTCCCCCTCCTTGATCGCCGTGCGCGGATCCAGCTGCGCCACGAATGTGCTCTCCTCCTTCTTGGCCAGGTCCTCCAGGCTCTCCAGGGCTTCCGTGCCGACGTCGGAGGCCAGTTCCTTCGTGTCTTCGGTCAGCACGAGCGGGGCCTCGACCGTGAAGTGAACGAGGACCTGCGAACCGAGGGCCTCGCGGAGGTCGACTCGCGCTGTGATGCGGCGGTCCTCCGGCGCATCCCCGGCCAGGGCGGCGTCCTCCATGTCCTCCGGCCGAATCCCCAGAACAACCTCCTTGCCGTCGTACCCTTTCAACGCCGGGCGAGCCGAGATGAGCTTGTCCTCGAGCCGTAGACGGAACCCAGCGAACTTCGCGAACATCGCGCCGTTTTCTACGGACAGCTCCGCTTCGACCATGTTCATCGCCGGCGAGCCGATGAACCCCGCGACGAACAGATTGGCGGGATGGTCGTAGAGGCTCTGCGGCGTATCGACCTGCTGGAGCATCCCCTTCCGCATCACCGCCACCCGGTCCCCCATGGTCATGGCTTCGGTCTGGTCATGGGTGACGTAAATGGTGGTGACCCCGAGCTCGGCCTGAAGCCTGGCGATCTCCGATCGCATCTGGACGCGGAGCTTCGCGTCCAGGTTCGAAAGCGGTTCATCCATGAGGAAGCCCTGAGGATTGCGGACGATGGCACGTCCCATCGCCACACGCTGGCGCTGGCCTCCGGATAGCTGCCGCGGCTTGCGCTTCAGCAGTTCCTCGAGTCCAAGGACCGCCGCGGCCTCCCTGACTCGACGGTCGGCCTCGGCCTTCGGGACCTTGCGGAGCTTGAGGGCGAAGGCGAGGTTCTCGTACACGGTGAGGTGCGGGTAGAGCGCATAGTTCTGGAAAACCATGGCGATGTCTCGGTCGCGGGCCGGGAGGTCGTTCACCACGCGGTCGCCGATTCGAATCGACCCCTCCGAGATGTCCTCCAGGCCGGCCACCATCCGAAGCGCCGTGCTTTTTCCGCACCCCGAGGGGCCAACCAGAACCATGAATTCGCCGTCCGAGATGTCCAGGTCGAAGTCGGAGACGGCTCGCGTCCCGTCCGCGAAGACCTTCGCAACGTCCTCGAGCGTGATTTCAGCCACCGGGCATTCTCCAGTGGGGCGGGGGGCGCCGAATCAATCTTCCCCCTGTCCGGCTGGTTCGAGCAAACCGGAACTTCTTCTCACTTCGCCGGGGCCAGGCCGCAGCCGACGACCATGTGAAAATGCGAGGCCTCAGCGAGTAACCGCACGTTCATCCCGTGCCCCACGCGCGCGTGTATCGGGTTCGTCCACATGGTCCGCTCGCCGGGCTTCAGTTCGATCCATACCGCCGCCTCGCCGAACCGAAAACCTCTCCGCCGGCGACCGTCGTACCGCCTGAGGTCTCGAGGCCCCTCCCTCAGTAAGCGGAAATAGTCGGGGGACAGACAGGATTCGACGCATACGCGTCCTGCATCGGCTGGCAGGCGGTAGCAGACTGAAAGAACTGGATCGGATCGACGCAGGGCGAACGCCTTGCGAGCGCCGAACAGACGGCTTCCCCACTGAACGTTCCTTACCTCCACACGAAGCGACGCTTGCCCTGAATCAAGAACTGACGCTCCGTACTCGTCGTGCTCGAACCCGACGTCCGCCAGCGCACCGGGATGGTTTGGCGGCACCGCCATGGAGCGGTTCAGTTCCTCCTGCACATGCCAGTCATCCGTGGGATTCCCGATCATCAGCGCGCCCCCATCGAGCCCGCGCGTGAACAGATAGACCAGCCTTCCTCCTTGGTGCGGCGCCACCACCGCAAACAGGTTCTCGTTGGCCATGATCAGTTCCTCGTCGTCGTCCTGGTCGATGTCGGCCATGTGGACATGAAGGCTGCGATCGCCATCCGCAAACCATCTGGCCGCAGCGGTCATGACGAGCCCCGAGCGACCATGGCTGGCGACCGCCCTCGCCCACCGCGCGGGAGCTCGTCCGGATTCGCCCGGGTCGTGCCATGCGGTCTCGTAGGTCGACGCGAACAGGTGCTTGCGGGTGAGCTCCAAAAGCCGCTTGTCGGCACCCTCCCGCTCGGCCGCTTCGAGGTCGCTCCGCGCGATGTCCAAGTAGCGCCGGTACGGCGCCCACGCAGGCGCCTCCCACCATTGCCTGTAGTCCTCTCCCGCGCCCCACTGGTATGCGAGCTCGAAGAACGTCCCGGGGTCAACCGTTCGCGGCTGTGGGGAGCGGCGCCGTGTGAGGTACGAGCTCAGCGGTACAGAGTCGACGTCGTCGCGTTCGGACACCCAGCGCAGGAACGCGTCGTAGGCTTCGATAAGGGATTCTTCCCAACCACCCACGCCGGCCGTCCGCTCGAGGTCGTCCGCGTAGACCACGACACGGGCGTCCGAAGCGCGAGCGCCCTCGCGTTGGGCGATGTTCTCGAGATGACTCCAGTGCTCGAGCCGCGTGGGAGGGATCCAGTGGCGGACGTTCGAGGAAATTGGCACCACCATCAGCCCTCCGGAGCCGGATATCTCATAGATGGTGTCCGGATCCGGTTCATGGACCGCGTGTCTGTCAGGTTCATGGACCGAGTGCGCTTCAAGCTCGTCGGCGTGTTGCGGATAATCCGACCCGATCGTGTTCGGACCGGCGATCGCGTGGTCGAACGGTCCACGTGCATCGAATGCAGCCCTGCTACTCCCGGCATACACGTCGCCCTTCGGATAGAGGAGCCGGTCGTCGAGGAGAACGGCTTCGTAGCCGCCGTTGATGAGTTGATCGTTGGTGAACGCGGGCGCGAGCCTTTCGGTGTCCCACACGCGTTCAGGCACCCAACACACACGAACGTCCTCGGGCGGGCAGTCGAGATGTTCGCCGTAGAGAAACAGCAATTCGTTCAGCTGGGCAATGTTGTCGTCCGTCGAAAACAGCGTCATGACGGTTTCGGAATACACGCCACCGACCAACTCGAGGAGACCCTGCGCCCTCAGTTCCTTCACCATCTCGAGGAACCACCGGCAGTGCCATGCCGCCGTCTCGATCAGCGTGCCGCTGAGATGCAGGTTGACGACAACGCCATGCTGTTCGTGAAGCCGAAGGACCTTCGCATAGCCCTCCACGATGTCGTCGATCCCCTGCCGGTCCTCGTACCCGTTAGTGATCAGGAACTGGTTGGCGTGGTGGACGAGGGCGAGCCGTGCGTACACGCCGCTATCCTGCTCGCGTCTCGAGTGCCCGGCGGTACAGCAGCTCGTACTCCCTGCTTGGTCGATCCCACGAGAAGTCGGCGGCCATGGCCCGCCGCCGCAACGTCCGCCATTCCTCGGCGTTGCGATAGACCGCCAGCGCTGCGTCAGCCGCGCTCAGGAAGCCTCGAACGCTCCTCTCCCGATACGTAAACCCCAAGCCCGAGGCCGAGTCGCTCCTGTAATCAGCGATCGTGTCAGCCATCCCACCCGTCCGGCGGACCAGGGGAATCGCTCCGTAGCGAAGAGCGATCAATGGCCCGAGACCGCACGGCTCGTACAGAGAGGGAGCCAGAAAGAAGTCCGAACCGGCATAGACCCGCCGCGCGTCCGCCTCCGCTGATGTCGGAAGGTAGGCGACCGAGCCGGGGTTTCGAGCCGCCGCAGCCCGGAGGGCTCGAACGTACCGTGGCTCCCCGACGCCCATGGTCACGACCTGCCCGCCTCGGCCGACCAACCCATCGATGGCGGCGCACAGGAGGTCGATCCCTTTCTGGTTGACCAGTCGGGCGACCATGCCGAACAGCGGCGCGTCGCCGTCGACGGTCATTCCACTCTCACGCTGGAGCGCGGACTTGTTCGCGCGCTTGCCATCGGGCGAGACCACGTCGTAGGTCAACGTGATGTGGGGGTCGGTGCGCGGGTCGAACTCGTCGTAGTCGACCCCGTTCAGGATCCCCTGGAGCGGCCCTGGATGTGAGCGGAGAAGACCGCCGAGCCCCATGCCCCGCCCGGGCGCCAGAATTTCTTCGAGGTAGCCGCGGCTCACGGTATTGACGGCGTCGGCGAACGCGATCCCGCGCGCCAGCAAGCTGCTGCCGCCGGCGCTCCCGAGGCCGATCAACCGCTCGGCGCGCGTGCCGAACCGGCCCTGATACGAGAGGTTGTGAATCGTGAGGATGGTGGCGGCGCGCTCCAACGTGTCTCGATGGGGGCCCAAGCGGGCGTACTGCGGGCCGAGCGCACAATGCCAGTCGTTGCAATGGATGACGTCCGGCGGCGCCGGCGACGCCGCGGCGAAGTCGATGACGGTCTTCGAGAACAGAACGAACGGATCGACGTGGTGGTCGGCATATCCGTACACGCGGGGAAAATGGCGGCGATTCCCCGCCGTATAGACGTGGACACCCTTGTGACGTCCGTGTTCTCGAACCTCGACGCGCTCAACGGCCGACCCCATCGGGATATCCAGCGAAAGTAGCTTCCGGCCTTTGCCCATTCCCGGGTACCGCGGTAGCACCAAGGTGACGTGATGACCGAGGCGTGCGAGCGCCTTGGGGAGCGACCCGCCGACGTCCCCGAGCCCACCGACCTTCACGAACGGATAGGCCTCCGCGATGGCGAATACGACGTTCAACGGTCGAATCGATCGAGGTCCATTGAGCTTCCCAATGCGTCTGGGCATGCGGGTTGGCTTACCCGCCGGACGGAGGTGATGTGCTGGGCTCGGTCTCGCTCATTCAGGCCGGTGCGGAGCGATGGCGACGACCTGGTACGCGAATTTCCCGCCGGGCGCCTCGTAGTTCACCCGGTCGCCGACGCGGCGACCGAGCAGAACCGAACCAAGGGGCGAGCTCGGCGTGATCGTCCGAACGCCCGGCGCACGCTCCTCCGGCGACAGCGCCATCAGGTATGTCTCGTCCTCGGAGTCATCTGCATCCTCGAGCAGGCGTAGCGTGACCAGCGTCCCGGCCCCGACCTCGTCACCTTCGGCCGCCTCGATGATTTCGGGGTCGCGAAGCTGCCGCTCGAGGTCGCGAATGCGCGCCTCCATCAGCCCTTGCTCGTTCTTGGCCGTGTCGTATTCCGCGTTCTCGCGGATGTCTCCGTGCTCCCGGGCGCGCAGGAGCCGCTCCGACATCGTCCTTCGACCCTCGATCTTGAGCTGCTCCAGCTCGGCCGTCATCCGGTGGTAAGCGTCCTTGGTCAGCCGAGCGGTTGGCTCCTGCCCCGCTTGCCGTGGCGCCTTCGTCGGCAGAACACGTTCTTCTGGCATGCGCGTGAATCTATCAACCGCGGTTCGCTGGCATTCTCAATCGACGGATTTGACGATGCGACACAACGCGTCATATCGTCACATCGCATGGCCACGGTTGCGCCTCCAGCTCCGCGAATCGAGACGGCTTCCCGAATCCTCTCTGCCGCCTTTGATTGCATCTCGGACGTTGGCCTTGGCCGGACAACGGTTGAGGACGTCGCGAGGAATGCCGGGATCGCGCGGCAAACGGTCTACCGCTACTTCCCGTCGAAGGACCACCTGATAACGGCGCTCGTTCTGCAAGAGCAGGAGAAGTTCCTGGACGGCATTCGCGCCGCCTTCGACGCGTCATCCAACCTGGAGACATCGCTCGAGGAGGGGCTCCTGTTCTGCCTCCGCTTCGCCCGGGAGCATCCGCTTCTGGACCGCCTTCTCCGCACCGACCCCGAGACGCTGCTTCCCTACCTCACCGTGCGGGCGGCGCCGGCCATGCGCCGGGCACGAGAGGTCCTCAAGCAGCTCATCACGAAAAAGGCCTGGGTTCGAGCGAACGTCATCGACTCCGCCGTCGACTCGGCGGTGCGGGTCGCCGTCTCGTACGCGCTGACGCCGCCGGATCAGCCGCCCGAGGTCGTCGCCCACGGCCTCGCCCGTATTCTGACGATGGCCCTCACGGGCAAGGAGGTTCGTCAGGCATGAGTACTCGCATCTACACGCTGCCCGTCGACCAGACCAAGTGGGAAGTCCCCAGTGGGTCGACGACCGTCTTCAACTGGGAGTACGACGACAGCCGCGACCGGCTGCTCTCTCTCTACGAGAAGGGCAAGGAGAAGCAGTGGAACAGCGCAACTCGGCTCGACTGGTCGATCGACGTCGACCCGGGTTCGGAGAAGAACGGCCCCGACTACTACATACCGATCTTTGGCTCAGAGCTCTGGGAACGAATGGATGACGCGGAGCGGCGCCAGCTCCGTCATCACATGGCGGCGTGGATGAATTCGCAGTTCCTCCACGGTGAGCAGGGCGCCCTCATCTGCGCTTCGAAGATCGTGCAGACGGTGCCTGACGTGGATTCGAAGTTCTACGCCGCAACCCAGGTGATGGACGAGGCTCGGCACGTCGAGACGTATTCGCGTTACCTCAAGGAGAAGATCGAGCTGGCCTACCCGATCAACCCGCATCTGAAAGCGCTGCTGAACGACGTCATCGGGGACAAGCGGTGGGACATGACGTACCTCGGGATGCAGATCATGATCGAGGGACTCGCCCTCGCTGCGTTCGCCATGATCCGGGACTTCTCGGAAGAACCGCTGGCGAAGGCGCTCAACACCTACGTCATGCAGGACGAGGCGCGACACGTGGCGTTCGGCCGGCTCGCGCTCCGCGACTACTACCCGCAGCTCTCGGAGTCCGAACGCGCCGAGCGTGAGGAGTTCGTGGTGCAGGCGTCGTACCTGATGCGTGATCGCTTCCTGGCCGAAGAGGTGTGGGAGCACCTTGGCTTTCCGGTCGAGGAGTGTCTCGACTTCGTACGGAAATCCGAGATGATGCAGGAGTTTCGGAAAATGCTGTTCTCGCGAATCGTGCCGACGGTGAAGGACCTGGGGCTGTTTGGGCCGAAGGTCCAGCAAGCGTTCCAGGACATGGGCGTGATCGAGTTCGTCAACGTGAACCCGGATGACCTTTCTGCCGCCGACGAAGAGATCGCCCGCGACCTGGATCGGCGCAAGGGGAAGCTCTCGGACGAGGAAGCAGCCACCGCCGCGCTCGCCGGGATCGAGCCCGAGCGTGCCGAAGAGGTGAAGGCGACCATCGAGAGCGGCGCCTCGTAGACGACCGCTCCTCTCACGGCGCTGAAGCCCACGGCGCCGTGCTAGCGTCTCAGCGTGACCACGGGATCGCGCCTGTCGGCGCGCATGTCTCGGCTCGGCACGGAGTCCGCGTTCGAAGTGCTGGCCCGGGCACGGGCGCTCGAAGCCGACGGCCGGAAGGTCATCCACCTTGAAATCGGTGAGCCCGATTTCGACACCCCACGCCACATCGTGGAAGCCGCCGCCGAGGCGCTTCGTGAAGGATTCACCCACTACGTTGCGGCGGCCGGGCTTCCCGAGCTCCGCGAAGCCGTCGGGGAGTTTTTTGGACGGACGGGACGCGGCCGGTACCCAGCCGACCGGGTCGTCGTCACGCCCGGGGCCAAGCCGATCATGTTTTACGCGATCGTCGCGCTGTGCCAGGAGGGCGACGAGGTCCTGTACCCGGACCCCGGTTTCCCGATGTACGAGTCGATCAGCTCGTTCGTCGGGGCGACGCCCGTCCCGGTCCCGCTCCGAGAAGAGAACCAGTTCCGAATGGACCCGGAAGAAGTGGCGTCCCGCATCACGGATCGAACGAAGCTGCTGATCATCAACAGTCCGCACAACCCGTGCGGGAGCGCGCTGTCAAGAGACGACGTCGAGGCGCTCGCGAAGCTCGCCATCGAACACGACCTCTACGTGCTGTCGGACGAGGTCTACTGGGCGATTCAGTATGAGGGAGAGCACGCCAGCATCGCGGCCGTCGACGGGATGCACGACCGGACCATCTTGCTCGACGCGTGCTCCAAGACCTTCGCCATGACCGGCTGGCGGCTTGGGTTTTGCGGGCTTCCCGCTCCCCTGGCAGAACCGTTCACGCGTCTGGTCATCAACAGTGTGTCGTGTTCGGCGGCGTTCACCCAGCGCGCCGCGCTGGCTGCGGTGACTGGGCCGTGGGAGCCGGTCGAGGCCATGGTCAACGAGTTTCACAAGCGCCGCGACGTGATGGTCGAAGGGCTGAACCGAATTCCCGGCATCCGGTGCCAGGAACCGGCAGGGGCGTTCTACGTGTTCCCGAACATCCGTGATCTCAGCGTCTCCAGCCAGACCGTTTCGAATGCACTCCTCGACAGAGCCGGTGTCGCCTGCCTCTCGGGACGCGCGTTCGGGCCCGAGGGTGAGGGATACATCCGCCTCTCCTACGCGAACTCCGTCGAGGCGCTTCGGGACGCGCTCGACGCGATCGAGGCGACCGTCCTCGACCTAAAGGAGTAACGGACGAGACCGAACCGGCAGGCCGACGGTCGGTGGCCGGTCGTTGTCACCCGGCGCCTCCCCGCTCCGGCCATGGAGCGAATCGGCCAGCGGTGCGACATCACACTCCACGAAGGTCCGGAAGCCATCCCGCGGGACCGGTTACTTCGCGACATCGCCGGCAAGCTCGGCTCGATCACGCTGCTGACGGACCGCGTCGACGACGAATTTCTGGACGCGGCGGGCGATCAGCTCGTCGTCGTGGCGAACTACGCCGTGGGGTTCGACAACGTCGACGTCCCGGCATGTACGGCACGCGGTGTCCTGGTGTGCAACACGCCCGACGTCCTGACGGAGACGACCGCGGATCTGGCATGGACGCTGCTCATGTCGGCGGCCCGCCGAATCGCCGAAGGCGACCGGTTCCTTCGCCGCAAGATCGCGTGGATCTGGGGCCCAGAGTTCATGCTCGGACAGGACATCCATCACAAGACGCTCGGTATCGTCGGGTTCGGGCGGATCGGTCATGCCATGGCGAAACGCGCCCAGGGCTTCGGGATGCGCGTGATCTACTACGACGTCTTCCGCGCCACACCCGCGCTCGAAGAGGAGCTCGGGGTCGACTTCGTCGAGCTCGAAGAGCTCCTGGAAACAGCCGACTTCGTAACGCTCCACACCGTGCTGTCTGACGAAACGCGACATCTCATCAACGCCGAACGTCTGAAGCGCATGAAACGGACCGCGGTGGTCGTCAACACGTCGCGGGGCCCGGTTATCGATGAGGCGGCGCTCGCCGAGGCTCTGGAAGCCGGCGAGATCTTCGCCGCGGGGCTCGATGTGTTCGAGAACGAGCCCGAAGTCCACCCCAAGCTGCTCGACCTGGAGAACGTGGTTATCATCCCGCACCTGGGGAGCGCGACGGTGGACACCAGGATCGCGATGGGGCTTCTCGCTGCCGACAACCTGATCGCTGCGCTGGAGGGACGGCGTCCTCCAGCCCTCGTCAACCCCGAGGCGTGGGAGAGCCGCGACAGCCGTTGATGGAAACGGACACCCGCGTCGCGACCGGTTCGGCGTCGTTCGATGCCCTTCAGCGAAAGCTCGTTCCGCTGTGGAACTCGATCCGCGGGTTCAACCAGGACGAACAGACGATCGTCGTGGTTCCCAGTTTGACCCTGAGCTTGGAACGCGAGGGTGGCTCGGCGGTCCAGGCGCTCGAGGAACGCTTCCTTTTCCTGCTGCTGCTCCTCCGCCAGCCGCGGGCGCGCCTCATCTACGTGACGTCACAGATGATTCATCCGTCGATCATCGACTACTACCTTGATCTCCTCCCTGGGGTTCTCGCCAGCCACGCGAGGCAACGGCTGTTTCTGGTCGCGCCGCTGGACGGCTCGGCCCGTCCCCTGACGGAGAAGCTGCTGGACCGACCGCGGCTCCTCGAGCGGATTCGGGGATTGATCCCGAACCCCGATCGCGCCCACCTCGTTCCGTACAACACGACCGAGATCGAGCGCGACCTTGCCGTTCGCCTGGGCATTCCCATGTATGGCGCGGATCCCAAGCACTTCTGGCTGGGGACGAAGAGCGGGTGCCGAACGCTGTTCGCGGAGGAGGGAGTCCCGCACCCACTCGGCCGGGAGCGCATTTCTTCAATCGCCGACCTCGTCGAGGCGATTCGATGGCTCCGGCAGCAGAGGCCCGCCGCCGAGAAGGTGCTGGTCAAATTGAACGAGGGAGTGTCGGGATCCGGGAACGCCATGGTCGACCTAGTCGGGCTCCCGTCACCCGGTTCGCCGGAGGAGCCGGCGGCGATCGAGGAGCGCGTTCGAGGCATGGCTTTCGAAGCCGGCGACCAGACCCTTGAGCAGTACGTCGCCGACCTCGAAGCGGACGGCGGCGTGGTCGAGGAGCGCATCGACGGCAAGGAGATCCGAAGCCCCAGCGTGCAGCTTCGCGTCACGCCGCTGGGCGAGGTGGAGCTGCTCTCGACGCATGATCAGCTCCTCGGTGGCCCGAGCGGACAGAGCTACCTCGGCTGCCGCTTCCCCGCCGACACGTCGTATGCGGCGACCATCACCGCGGAGGCGGCGAAGATCGGAGCACGGCTGGCCAAGGAAGGCGTGATCGGCAGATTCGCGCTGGACTTCTTGGTGGTTCGGGACGGCAGCGGCGGATGGACGCCGTACGCCATCGAGCTCAACCTTCGGAAAGGCGGGACCACACATCCTTTCCTCACGCTCCAGTTCCTCACCGACGGAACGTACGACCCCGAGCGCGCCGTGTTCACCGCACCGAGCGGCCGCGAGAAGTACTTCATCGCCAGCGACCACGTGGAGTCGCCGCAGTACCGCGGCCTCACCCCGGACGACCTGTTCGACCTCGTGGTCCGGCGAGGGCTCCATTTTGACCAGTCACGCCAGACGGGTGTGGTCTTCCACATGATGAGCGCGCTTCCCGAACATGGCCGCGTCGGGTTGACGGCGGTCGCGGACTCTCAGGCCGAAGCGCAGGGCCTGTACGAACGAACCGTCGCGATCCTGGACGAGGAAACCCGGCCCCTACACTGAGGGAGTGACCACTCCTCTCGTTCTCACCGTCGGCTATTTCCTTCGTCCCGGAAAGATTCGGGGCTGGCGGTACGGCGCCTTCGCCATGCCCGAGCTCTACGTCGAGGCGTTGGCTCGTGCCGGCGTGGCGACAGTCCTGCTTCCGCACACAGAGAAGAACAAACCTGAGGAAATCCTCGAATCGTTTTCCGGCTTGCTTCTGGTTGGCGGGGGCGACGTCGATCCCCGGCGGTACGGAGCCGAACCGCATTCGGCGATTTATGGAGTGGATGGCCGCCGTGACGCCGCGGAGATCGCGTTGGTTCGAACGGCGGATCGAATCGGGATGCCGACGCTGGCGATCTGCCGGGGGCCGCAATTGGTGAACGTCGCGTTCGGCGGAACGCTGATCCAGCACCTCCCCGACGTGCCGGCCATGCTGGAACACGGGGCGCCTGCCGACGGCGAACCCACGATGCATGACGTGAAGGTGGCCGAGTCGAGCCGGCTCTTCGACGCCGTGGGGGAGGCAACGCTGCGGTGCGAGTCGCATCATCATCAGGGACTCGATCGCCTGGGAGAGGGACTCGTTCCGGTCGCGTGGACCGGCGACGGGCTGGTGGAGGGGGTCGAACGGGAGGACGGCTGGCTGGTCGGCGTACAGTGGCACCCCGAACGAACCGCGGCATCCGAACGCGCCCAGCAAGCGATCTTCGACGGGTTCGCGCGGGAGGTCCGCGCTCGCGCGGCGTGAACGCCTACCGAACTCCAGACGAGCGTTTCAGGAATCTCCCCGGCTACGAGTTCGAACCGCACTACACCGAGGTCGACGGCCTCCGGATGCACTTCGTCGATCAGGGTTCCGGCGACGAAACGATCCTGCTGCTTCACGGGGAGCCGACCTGGAGCTACCTGTATCGGAAGATGATTCCGCCACTCGCTTCGCGCGGTCGTGTGGTCGCTCCGGACCTGATTGGCTTCGGTCGGTCGGACAAGCCCACCGACCGCGCGTTCTATACGTACGAAAGCCATGTCTCGGCTGTGGGCGGCTTCGTTCGTGCGCTCGACCTCTCGAACATCACGCTGGTCGTGCACGACTGGGCCGGCGCCATCGGCCTTCGGGTCGCCGTCGAAGACGAGAAACGGTTCGCGCGACTGGTCGTGCTCAACACCGGTCTGTTTTCCGGAAGCGAACGGTGCCCCACGCCCGGATTCATGGAGTGGCGGAACTTCGCCGAGCGCGTTGGGCTGGACTTGCCCGTCGGCAGGATCGTGCAGAGCGCGACATCGACCGCGCTCGCGCCTGACGTTCTGGCGGCGTACGAAGCGCCGTTTCCGGTTCCGGAGTCGAAGGTCGGAGCGGCGATGTTCCCGCTCCTCGTGCCGCTCAGCAAGGACGACCCGGGAGCGGCCGAAATGCTTCGCACTCGTGAGGCGTTGAGCCGATGGACGAAGCCGGCTCTCGTCTACTTCAGCGATTCCGACCCGGTGTTTCCTCCAGGCGTAGCGAAGGCGATGGCCCGGGTCATCCCAACGGCGGGCGAACCCGAGATCCTGCCAGGGGCGTCACACTTCCTTCAAGAGGACAAGGGCGAAGAGGTCGCTGCTCGGATCCTTCGATTCCTCGCCGCGCAGGAAAGCTGAGCAGTGGCGCCAACGCCTCAGGAATCCGGTTGTTCGCCACCGGCGATGGCGACGACCCAGAACGGGACCTGAGCAAGTCGTTCGTCGCCGTGGTGCACTTCGAACAGATACGTCCCGAAGTCGGGCACCGGGAAGCCGTAAAACCGAAACGCAACCACGTTCGCCGTCGCCCTGGTCTGATCGATCGGGTGCGGCTCGAAGCTGGCCTCCACTTCCTGGCGGAAGCCGACCACTTGACCGTCCGCGTCCACAATCGAGTACACGAGGGTGAACGCCTCGCCGATCTCGTGTGGCTCGCCCACCACACGGACGACGAACGAGATCGCACCGAGCCGAAGCGGCCTCGGGAACTCCTGCGGCAGGAAGTGAATGTCGGCACCCCCTCGAGTGACGTAGAAGAGGCCCCCTTGCGAATCGGCGGCTTCCGCCACGAACGCGTAGTCGACTTTCACGGCGGCGAGGTTCGACCCAACTCGTCTCCTGAAGCGGCGTACACCACGACGGACCGCACGCCAGCGTCGCCCTTCCACGTAGCGACGAATGCATTCACGTCCAGGCCCTTTGCGTCGATCGGCTCCACTTCGATCTCTCGACCGTCTTCCAGAGTCAGTTTGACGCGAGCGACGTCCTCCGAAATGGGGCCGTAGCCAAACTGGACTGGCCGGCGCAGCTCAGGAAACATGTCCGGCTCAAGTGCATCGCTCATGTAGCTGAGTGCTCGTTCCGCCGGTACGACGAATCCACATCCCCCGGCCTTCCACCGGATCGTCTCAAAGTGCATGCACACGTCACCCCGCGTTTCCCCGAACGCCGTCACTCGCCAGTCGACTCCATTGATCGTCCCTTCAGCGAGTGTCAATTCCGGTCCGACTCTGACGGGTTCGACGCCGTCCCGAACGTCGTCGGGGTTTGGCCATACCCGCCACTTCCCGGTGCTGACGGCAGTGCCGGCTCCGATCACCACGACGATCAGCGCCGCAGCGGCGGCAACCACAACCGCACGCCGGGAACTCGAGCGTCGTTCGTCTCGTGATGGCGGAGGCCCGTCCATGGACGTCTTCTTCCCCGGCGTTGCCGCCCTAGCCGCCGATCATCGACATCGACCGACTCGGACGCTGGAAATCCGGATGATTGATTCGGTGCCCGCTCCACTTCGACCACACGGCGGCACGGATCAAGCGCTCGAGCTCGTCGTCGGCGGCGCCGGCACGAAGCGGACCGCGAAGATCCGTTTCCTCCAGGGAAAAGAGGCACGCCCTAAGTTGGCCCTCGGTGGTCAGCCGGAGCCGGTTGCACGTGTCGCAGAACGGTTCCGTCACCGACGCGATGACGCCGATTGCCCCCGGCGCTCCATCGGCGAACCGGAAGCGAGTTGCCGGCTCGGCGCCGTTGCCGTCGGCCACGAGCGGGTGGACGCGATTGATCGTCTCGAGAATCTCCGCCGACGGGACCACCTTGTCCCGCTCCCACTTCTGCTCGGCGTCGAGCGGCATGTACTCGATGAACCGAACCTCGTAGCCGGACTCCCGGGCGAACCGGGCGAAATCGACCACTTCGTCGTCGTTGGTGCCGGCAATGACCACGCAGTTGAGCTTGATGGGGGTGAGTCCCGCGGCCTCGGCGGCGCGGAGCCCGGCCATGACCTGATCGAGGGCGTCTCGGCGGGTCATATCGGCGAAGCGATGCCGCATCAGGGAGTCGCACGAAACCGTGACCCGGTCCAGCCCCGCTTCAGCGAGCGGAGGGGCGAGGCGGTCCAGAAGTAAACCGTTGGTGGTCATCGAAATGGCCAGCCCCGGATTCGAGCTGCGGAGCATCGAGAGCAGAAGCGGCAGTTCGCGGCGAACCGTGGGCTCACCGCCGGTGATCTTGACCTCCTTGACGCCGAGCCGGACGAAGACGCCGACGACCCGCTGAATTTCCTCGAACCTCAGGAGCTCGTCCTTCGGAAGCCAGCGCAGCCCCTCAGCCGGCATGCAGTAGGTGCACCGAAAGTTGCACCGGTCGGTCACCGAGACGCGAAGGTCGTCCGCCACGCGGCCGAACGTGTCGACGAGTGGCTCGCGGGATGCAGAATTGGGAGCTTCGGGAGGCATCATCGGCACGAAAGACTCCGGATCAGCATACGGCCCGGTTCGAGGCGGAAGCGCCGTGGCTACTATCGGCCCCGCGATGGGCACTGATCGAAGACGGCGAGCCGCCGTGGTCACGGTCAGCGACGGAGTGGTCGAGGGCAGCCGCACCGATGAGTCAGGTCCGGCGGTCCGAGACCGCCTGGCGGAGGGTGGGTTCGAAATCACTCGCCAAGAAGCCGTCCCCGACGATCAGCGCGCGATCGAGGAACTTCTGGTCAAGCTGTCCAACGAGGTTTCCATCATCGTGACGACCGGCGGGACGGGGCTCGGGCCTCGGGATGTCACCCCGGAGGCGACCCGAGCCGTCATCGACCGCGAGGTACCCGGCCTCGCGGAGGAGATGCGGGCGGCCGGCCGGTCCTCCACGCCGACGGCCGCGCTGTCGCGCGGAATCGTTGGGAGCCGGGGTTCCTGTCTGATCGTCAACGTGCCGGGCAGCAAGAACGGCGCAACGGAGAGCCTTGAGGCAGTCCTCCCGGCCATCCCGCACGCTCTCGACCTTCTCGGCGGGAACACCAGCCATACATCCCGAGTCCGGCAAGAGGCGACCGGGATGGCTGAACATCACCCGGCAGGCGGCGATGTCGTCGTCGCCACCGCAGTGAAGGTTCACGGGGATCCGCCGTGTCAGGTCGGCCAGAAAATCGTCGTCGGGCGCAACGGCCCCGTTTCCGGAACACTTGGCTGCGCCGAATTCGACGATGCGGCCATCGCCGACGCCCCGGAGATCCTGGAGTCGCGAACGCCGGCCGCTCGCACGTACACCCACGATCTCGGTTCGGTCGAAGTGTTCCTGGAGCCGCCGGTGCCGCGCCCGAACCTGGTCGTCGTGTCGGCGACGCCCGTGGCGCTCAACATTCTGAGGTGGGGTCGCAACCTTGGGTTTGAACCCGTTCTGATCGAAAGCCGTGATCAGCGCGTCACTGAAGACTTCCGAGCCGCAGCGAACGTCGTGAAGTCAGTCGAGGAAGTCGCGATCGACTCCGACACGGCGGCGATCCATACCGACCACGACGCTCCGGACGTCGTCGAAGCGGTCGCCGCGCTCCTCCGTTCGCCGGCGCGTTTCGTTGGCGTCATGGGGAGTGCTCGTCACGTGGGCCCACACGTGGAACGGCTCAGAGAGATGGGCTTCGCGGAAAAGGACGTCCGACGAATCCGCACACCAGTCGGCATCGACATAGGAGCGAGAACTCCCGAGGAGATCGCGCTGTCCATCCTGGCCGGCGTGATTGCCGAACGACGAGGCGGCCGTGGTGGATGGCTGGATAACCGGCTTTCGACCGACGGTGCTTAGCGTCGGCGGCGTGACCGTGGTGGTCCTCGCCGGGCCGGACGCTTCTTCCTGACGGGAGGAGCCGCTTTCGTTGGGTCGGGCAACCCTTCTTTGCCCACTCGGACCGCGTCCAGCACCTGGTGTGCCACCACATCCTGCCCCCGGCCCGCCGAGAGCATCAGTTGAAACAGAACGCGTTGCTCCAGTTGTTCGATGGTGTCGACGACGGCTCGGCGTTCGTTCCCGCGAACCGACCACGAAGCGAAGATTCGTCCGGACGGGAGCATGTCCACGCGAAGTGGCACATCGCCGATCCGTCCCTCCCAAACGGTTCTTCCCTGCTGTTCTTGCTCCTCTTGCTTCCTCACAAACACTCCTGGCTGATCCACGGCACGCAAATTCCACTGCGGCCGAGAAGGGATCCAATGGGGCGCGGGACCGACTTGCGGTTCCTGGGAGAGGGTAGCATGCGCCCCATCGTGAACCTCCCATTTCAACCTCCCATCGCGCCGATGGAGGCACGCCACGTCGCTTCGCTTCCCGACGGAGATGAATGGAGCTACGAGCCGAAGTGGGACGGCTTTCGGGCGATCTTCTTTCGCGACGGCGATGACGTGTTCATCTCCAGCCGCGGCGAGCTGCCATTCGCTCGGTACTTTCCAGAGCTGGTTGACGCTATCAAGACGACCGCCGCTCGCCGCGTCGTCCTGGACGGAGAGATCGTCATCTTCACTCGCGACGGCCGCGGCCTGGACTTCGACGCTCTCCTTCAGCGCATCCACCCGGCGGCGTCTCGTGTGGCGCGTCTGGCGCGCGAAACGCCTGCCTCGTTCGTCGCGTTCGACCTGTTGGCGAAGGATCGGACCGACCTTCGGGCGAAACGGCTCGCCGAACGCCGCGATCGCCTCGAGGAAGTGATGGAGAAGGCTCGACCGCCGTTGTATCTCAGTCCGTCCACGGAAGACCGAAAACTGGCCACGAAGTGGCTGGAGTCGTTCGTCGTCCAGGGCCTGGATGGCGTGGTGGCGAAGCGGACCGAGGCACCGTATCGCTCCGCGGAGCGAGAGATGCTCAAGGTCAAGCGAGAGCGAACGGCCGATTGCGTGGTGCTCGGCTTCCGGTGGGCGAAGAACCTCCAAGGGGAAGCGGTCGGTTCGCTTCTACTTGGGCTGTACGGCCCCGATGGCGAGCTCTGGCAAGTGGGGTTCTCGTCCGGGTTCACGCAAGCCGCTCGACGAGAGCTGGTCACGAAGCTCGAGCCCTATCGCGAGGGCCGCTCGGTCGGACCGCCGCCCGGACAGGACGCCACGAGTCGGTGGAACCGGGAGAAAGACCTCTCCTACGAGAAGCTGCGGCCGGAGCTCGTCGTGGAGGTCGCCTTCGACCAGGTGACCGGACATCGAATTCGCCATGGCGCGCGGTTCGTCCGGTGGCGCCCCGACAAGCCGGCAGAGCAGTGCACCTTCGAGCAGCTGGTCGAGCCCGGAAACGTGGATCTCAGACGCCTTTTACAATGAGCGACCATCATCCGAGCGGAAGGAGGGAGCCATGGCTGAGCAGCCCACGCAGTTCAACCTGAAGCCGGAGGACCTCCCGACCGCCTGGTACAACGTCCTGGCCGACTTCCCGTTCCCGCCGCTGCCGCCGCTCCACCCTGGCACTCAGCAGCCCGTTACGCCGGACCTGTTGGCACCGTTGTTCCCCGAAACGCTGATCATGCAGGAGGTTGCCACCGACCGGTGGATTGACATCCCGGGCGAGGTGCTGGACGTCTACCGCCTGTGGAGGCCCACGCCGCTCTATCGCGCTCATCGGCTGGAGAAAGCGCTTGATACGCCGGCGCACATCTACTTCAAGTACGAGGGCACGTCTCCGGCGGGTTCGCACAAGCCGAACACCGCAGTGGCGCAGGCCTACTACAACAAGGAGGCCGGGATCCGCCGCCTGACCACGGAAACGGGTGCCGGCCAGTGGGGGTCCGCGCTGTCGATGGCATGCCAGTTCTTCGGGCTGGAGTGCCTGGTGTTCATGGTTCGGGCGTCGTACGAGCAGAAACCGTACCGGCGAATCTTCATCGAGACGTTCGGTGCAGAGGTTCGTCCCTCGCCCACGTCGACCACCGAGTCCGGGAAAAAGATCCTTGAGGAGAACCCCGACTCGACCGGTTCGCTGGGGATCGCGATCAGCGAGGCCATCGAGGTTGCTGCGCAGGACCCCACCACGAACTATTCGCTCGGCAGCGTCCTGAACCACGTGCTCCTTCACCAGACAGTGGTCGGCCTGGAAGCAAAGAAGCAAATGGAGATGGCCGGCGAGTATCCGGACGTCGTGATCGGCTGCGTTGGCGGCGGATCGAACTACGCGGGGTTCGCGTACCCGTTCATGCAGGATCGTCTGGCCGGCAAGACCGACACGCGATTCGTCGCCGCCGAACCTGCGGCGTGCCCGACTCTCACAAAGGGCAAGTTCGCGTACGACTTCGGCGACACCGGGCAGATGACGCCGCTGCTCCCCATGTACACGGTCGGCCACACGTTCGTCCCGGCGCCCGTTCATGCGGGCGGGCTTCGGTACCACGGGGATGCGCCGTCGCTCTCGCTGCTGGTTCGCGAAGGGCACATGGAGGCTCGGGCGTACACGCAGAACCCCGTGTTCGAGGCGGCCATTCAGTTCGCGCAGACCCAGGGCATCATTCCGGGACCCGAGCCGGCACACGCCATTCGAGCCGTGATCGATGAGGCGCTCCAGGCTCGGGAGGAGGGCCGCGAGAAGGTGATCGCGTTCAACCTCTCGGGTCACGGGCACTTCGACATGTCGGCGTACGACGACTACCTGAACGGCCGGCTTCCGGAGGTGGAGTTCCGTCAGGAAGACGTGGACGAGGGGCTGAGGCACGTGCCGGAGGTCCCGCTCCCGGCGTAACCGGGGCAAACCGAATCCCGGCCGGGACTACTCGGCGGGAACCGGGGTAGAGGTAGCCCAAATATCTCGAAAGGAGACGGTCATGCGATTCGGACTTCGGGAGATCCTGCTAGCAGTGGCGGTAGTTCTCTTCCTTCTGGCGATCTTCCTCGACGAGAGCTCTGTCGACCTCGTTACGGCTGGTCTGGCTGCGTTCGCCGCTGGAGTTTTGGTCACCGGCATGGACGTCTCCCGCTTGGGTGGCCGCCGCGGGTTCGGGCGCTGAGCCCACCAATCGATCGTCTGAAGCCCGGTTAGCTGAGAATTTTCCCCGGCTTCACTCGGTTGCCGGGTGCGACGTTGGCGCGCGGTCCAACCTTGGCGCCTACCCCCACAACGGCGATGTCCTCCGCCGATACACCGGCTGACGACTTCACCGGCGATCGCTCGGGCGTAACCGGCTCGCCGATCTGCGCGCCGGCCTCGACCTCGACTTCTGCGTCGACGATCGCGGTACCGACCGAAGCACCGCTTCTCACGACCACGTCGTGGAGCAACACGGACCCACGCACCTTCGCGCCCTCTTCGACGATGACCCCCGGGGACAGCACCGACGAGACCACGTGTCCGTGGATCCTGCACCCGGGCGACAACAGGCTTCGCTCGACCTTCGCACCGGCATCGACGTAGGCGGGAGAGCGGGTCGGTCCTCGAGTGAGGATCGGCCACGCCGGATCGGCGAGGTCCAGCCGGGGCTTGGGTCCGATGAGTTCCATGTGGGACTCCCAGTACGCCTCGATGGTGCCGACGTCTCGCCAGTACCCCTCGTGGCGGTACTCGTGGACACTCCCGTCGTCGACCAAACGCGGAATGAGCTGGTCGCCGAAGTCCTCCAGCGACGATTCGCCGTTGCGGCCTTTGGATGCTTCGTTCGAGAAGTCCTCCAGCACGTCAATCAACGTCCTCCACGTGAACACGAAGACCTCAGTGCTCACGAGGTCGGAGTCCGGAGAATCCGGCTTGTGTTCGAACCCAACCACTCGACCGTCGTCGACGTGCACCACGCCAAACCGGCCGGCCTCTTCTTTTGACACTTTCGTGGTCACCATGGTGAGCGCCGCCTTTCCGTCGACGTGACGGTTGATCACGTCGCCGTAGTCCAGCTTGTAGACGTGATCGGCGCTAAGCACGATCACATGGTCGGGCCTGAACTCCTCGATGAGCGACTTGTTCTTGTACACCGCGTCGGCATTGCCCTGATGCCAGCCGCTTTCCTCGTCGCCGAGGTACGGAGGGAGCAGTCGAAGCCCGCCATGCGTCCGGTCCAGGTCCCACGCGCGGCCGCTCGCCACGTACTCGTTGATCGAGTGCGATTCGTACTGCTCGACCAGCCACACGTCCGAAAGCCCGCTGTGCATGCAGTTGCTGAGCGGGAAGTCGATGAGCCGATACAGGCCGGCGAACGGGATCGATGGCTTGGCGCGCTCCTCGGTCAGGACGTCAAGCCGCTTCCCTTCACCCCCGGCCATCACCAGGACCAGGACCTTGAGCCCCGTCACAGGTAGCTTCGGACGTGCCAGAGCTCCGGATAGAACCGCTTGTCGAGCGTCGTCTTCAGGTACGAGACGCCGGTGCTTCCTCCCGTTCCCGTCTTCGATCCGATCTGGCGCTCCACCATCAGGATGTGACGAAGCCGCCAGCTCGCGAAGAGTTCGTCGTGGGTGAGGAGCGATTCGGCGGTGTAGAAGAGCTCCGCGTACTTGTCCTTGTTCCGCATCATCTCCAGCACGCTCGCTCGCCGCGCGGATTCATCATCTTCGGGCATGGGGAGTCCGTTGGCCTCGAGCAGCGCACAGAACCCGTCCCACACCGTGGGCTCGGCCAGGCGCCGCTCAAGCGCCGCTCGCTCCTCCGGTGTCTCCGCAAGCCGCTTGACCAGCCCCGGCTCCTTCAGCCCCGACAGGAACTCGATCTCGCGAAACTGCACCGACTGAAATCCGCTGGCAGGCGCCAGGTTCGCGCGAAACTCCAGGAAATCTTGGGGCGACATCGTCTCGATGGCCCCGATGTGCTCGATCATGATCCGCTCGATGGCGTGGATGCGGTCCAGGTAGTGACGGGCCTTGTGCGTGTCGCCGGTGAAGAGCGCGTCGCGAATGGATTCCAGCTCGAACAGGACCTCCTTGAACCAGAGCTCGTACGCCTGGTGGACGATGATGAACAGCAGCTCGTCGTGCGCCGGCGGGTCCGAAAGCACGCTCTGAAGCGAGAGGAGCTCGGGAACCCTCAGGTACGAGCCGTAGGAGAGCTCGCGGTCTTCTTCCCCAAAACGTGGGCGAGAGACGTTTCCTTCGCTGATCCGGCACCTCCCGCCGACAGCCGTCTGGGCGCAAAGCCAGCTTACCGGGTGGACGGACGCGCGTAATAGAGTGGCACGACATGGCGAAGACCGAAGCCTCCCGGGAAGCTCCCCAGAAGCAGGCGCAGCGCCTCCTGAATCCGGCCGACTTCCTCGATGTCGACGCGCTGCTTACCGACGAAGAGCGAATGATCCGCGACACCGTCCGGCAGTTCGTCGTCGACCGGGTGCTCCCCGACATCGAGGGGTGGTTCGAGCGTGGCGAGTTCCCCAAGGACGTGTTCAAGGAGCTCGGGTCGCTCGGCCTCCTCGGCATGCATCTGACGGGGTACGGATGCGCGGGGACGAACTCCGTGAGCTACGGGCTGGCGTGCATGGAAATGGAGGCGGGCGACAGCGGCTTCCGCAGCGCCATCTCGGTGCAGGGATCGCTGGCGATGTTCCCGATCTGGAAGTTCGGCTCCGAGGAACAAAAGGAACGCTGGCTTCCGGGGATGGCGGCCGGCGAGCTGATCGGATGCTTCGGGCTCACGGAATCGGACTTCGGAAGCGACCCGGCAAACATGCGGACCTACGCCCGGCGAGATGGTGGTGACTGGGTTCTCACCGGATCGAAGATGTGGATCACGAACGGGAGCATCGCGGACGTTGCGG
>JALYGK010000075.1 GCA_030777105.1 Actinomycetota bacterium
TCGAGGAGCTGGTCGGCTCGCGCTATCGGGCGCCGTTCGAGCTGGTCGGCCCGGGGTCCCCTTCAGACCCGCGGGGAGACCCGGCGTCGTGGCGGTTCGTGGTGGTGGCCGACTTTGTGCGCACGGAAGAAGGGACGGGCGTGGTCCACACCGGCGCCGCGTTCGGTGAAGACGATCTTCGACTGGCGCGAGAGCACCGAGCACCGGTGATCAACCCGGTGGATCCGGAAGCGCGGTTCGACGAGCGCGCCGGACCGTACGCGGGGATGTACATCCGCGACGCGGACGAGCACATCATCGAAGACCTCCGGACGTCGGGGTTGCTGGTGTGGTCGGGCACGTACCGCCACAGCTACCCCTTCTGCTGGCGGTGCAGGACGCCGCTCGTCTACTACGCGCGGCCCGCCTGGTACATCAAGACCACCGCGTACCGCGAACAGCTCCTCGCGGCGAACGAGACCGTGACGTGGCATCCGGCCCACATCAAGCACGGCCGGTACGGGGACTGGCTGGCGAACAACGTCGACTGGTCGCTGTCTCGCGAGCGGTACTGGGGCACTCCCCTCCCCATCTGGATTTGCGCGAATGGCCACGAAACGGCCGTCGGTTCACTGGCTGAGCTTTCCGGGCTCGCCGGGCGCGACGTCACGGAGATGGATCCGCACAAGCCATACATTGACGACGTCACGATCTCGTGCCCCGAATGCGAGCAGGAAGCTCGACGGGTTCCGTACCTCATCGACGTGTGGTTCGACGCCGGTGCCATGCCGTTCGCTCAGTGGGGATACATGGGCGCCGATTCCCTGGCGAAGGACGTCTTCGAACGTCGCTTTCCCGCTGACTTCATCGCCGAGGCGATCGATCAGACCCGGGGGTGGTTCTACACGCTCATGGCGGAGGCGGTCCTCCTCTTCGGCCAGTCCGCGTACCGGAACGTGGTCTGCCTTGGGTTCATCGTTGACGAGGAAGGCCGAAAGATGTCCAAGAGCCTGGGCAACGTGATCGACCCTTCCACGGCCCTCGACCGGTACGGAGCCGACGCCCTACGGTGGTTCTTCCTCGCCGGCGGGTCACCGTGGGAGCCACGTCGCATGTCGCTGAAGGCCATCGAAGACGTCGTTCGGCTGTTCCTGCTGACCCTGTGGAACACGTACCTCTTCTACGTGACCTACGCGAACATCGACGAGCCGGAGCTCTCGGCGGCGCCGCCCGCGGAGGACCGGCCGCCGCTGGACCGATGGGCGTTGTCGCGGCTGCACGCCACAACCGCTCTCGTTCGCCACGCCATGGAGTCATACGACGCCACCCGCGCGTCCAGACGGATCGCCACGCTGGTGGATGACCTGTCGAATTGGTACGTGCGGCGATCCCGTCGGCGGTTCTGGGATCCTTCCCGAAGCGGCGCCGGCGGCACCGCACCCGCCGAAAAGCTGGCCGCCTACGCCACGCTCCAAGAGTGCCTTTCCACAGTGGCCCAGCTCCTGGCGCCCTTCACCCCTTTTGTGTCGGAGGAGATCTACCGAAACCTCGTGGCCGAGCAGGGCGCTGGTGCCGAATCGGTGCACCTCACCGACTTTCCCGTCCCGAACCACGGGCTCGTTGACGGCGCTCTCGACGACGCCATGTCGGTGGTCAGGACGATCGTTTCTCTTGGACGCCAGGTCCGAACCGACTCCAAGGCGCGGATTCGGCAGCCACTGGCGCGGGCGACGGTGCATCAAACGGGCGACCCGCACGGGCTCGACTCACTGCTCCCGTTGGTGGCCGATGAGCTCAACGTGAAGGAAGTCACGTTCGCGCAGTCGCTCGAGGAGCTCACCGCGTGGCGCGCCAAGCCGAAGTTCGCCTCGCTGGGGCCGAGACTCGGGCGGGCCGTCCAGGAGGTTGCCGCCGTTCTTCAGCACGACGACGGCTCGTTGGCTGCATCGCTAGCAAGCGGACGCGACGTGACGCTGTCACTCCCCTCGGGAACCGTGGTTCTGTCGCCCGACGACGTCGAACTGGTCCAGGAAACCCAGGAGGGATGGGGCGTGGCGTCCGAGGGAGCCGTGACCGTCGCGCTGGACCTCCGGCCGAGCGAGGAGCTAAAGCGGGAGGGCATGGTCAGAGATCTCATTCACCACGTCCAAAACCTTCGGAGGTCAGCCGGTCTCGAGGTCACGGATCGGATCGGTGTTGGGATCAAGGCCGCGCCTGACGTGATGGCGGCCGTGACGTCGTACCGCGACCAGGTGGCGGCGGAAGTCCTTGCCGTCGAGATCCTCGATTACGCGGTGGACGACGCTTTGGCGACTTCGGAGATTTCACTGAACGGTGAGACGGTGGGCTTGTCGCTGAGGCGAGCGTGACGGACGCAGTGGCGGCGGTCCGTCCTGACCAACGACGCTCACCGAAGCAAAGAAACAAGACAGAAAGGGACGAGCATGCCTGAACCGTTCGACATGACGCTGGTCCAGGCCGGAGCGCGCCTTCGCCGGTCGCCGTTCTTCGAGGCTGAGCAAGCCTACGGGCCGCTTGGGTATACGGTCTACAACCACACGCTGTTCCCCATTCGGTACGACGACCTCGAGGCCGAGTATTGGCACCTCATCAACCACGTCACGCTGTGGGACGTCGCCGTGGAGCGGCAGGTTGAGATCACCGGACCGGACGCGTTCCGGTTCACGCAGTTGCTGACGCCTCGCGACCTCGCGAAGTGCGCTGTCGGACAGGGCAAGTACGTGGTGATCACCGCGCCTGACGGCGGCATCGTCAACGACCCGGTGCTCATGCGACTGGGCGAAAACCACTTCTGGCTCGCGCTTGCCGACAGCGACGTCCTCCTCTACGCGCTGGGGATCGCCGCCATGAGCGACATGAAGGTCGAGCTTCGAGAACCCGACGTTTCACCGCTTCAGATCCAGGGACCGCACTCGAAGGACGTGGTGCACGATCTGTTCGGAGACCCGATCCTCGCTCTCCGCTACTACTGGTTCATGGAGACAGATCTCGATGGGATCCCGGTCGTGTTGACCCGAACGGGCTGGACGGGCGAGGTCGGCTACGAGATCTACCTCCGCGACGGCACCCGGGGGTCAGACCTATGGGAACGGATCATGGAGGCCGGGCGTCCGTACAACATCCGCCCCACCGGTCCGTCGGACATCCGGCGTGTCGAAGCCGGCATTCTGAATTACGGCGCCGACATGACGCTCGAAAACAACCCCTACGAGGTCGACCTCGAGCGGTTGGTCGACCTGGACAAGGAACAGGACTTCATGGGGAAGGAGGCGCTGGCTCGGATTCGTGAACAGGGCGTCACCAGGAAGCTCGTGGGGATCGAGATCCGATCCGAACCACTCAGCTTTAACGACCGAAAGTGGCCGGCTCGCATCGGGGGCGAGGACGTCGGCCTGGTGACGTCAGCGCTCTACTCGCCGCGGCTCAAGAAGAACATCGGCTACGCGTGGTTGCCTGTCGAACGAGCGTCGCTCGGTACAGAGATCGAAGTCGAAACGCCGCTCGGCGAAGCGCCCGCGGTGGTGGTTGAGAAGCCGTTCGTCGACCCGGGGAAGGAAATCCCGAAGTCCTGAATTTCCGTTCGGGTAGGACTATTCCTCGCCCCAGAAGAGCTCGCGCAACGAGCGCTCGTCCTCGTCGCCCTCGCTCCGCTCCAGTGGCTGGTCCCCGGCGATCGAACGCTCGTCGAACCGGAAGGGCTCGAAGGGTTGTGTCGCCGGCAGATCGTTCCCAGAGAGGCCCTCGTCGAAGGAACGCCCCGACGGGACGTCCTCCTCGAGACGGCTGACGGGAGGCCTGGCGACCCGACGCCTGGGCTGAAACAGCTCGGCGGCGCTTTCTGCGGGGGACTCGCCTCGCTCGCCGGAGCGTCGTCCTTGCGGACCCGGCGCGGGCGGGGCCGCTGGTGTGGCCGGTGGGGCCTGGCGGGGCTTCGTGCCGCGACCATCATGGATGCCACCGCGCGACTCGGGCGCACTTTCGCCGCCGGCCGCTCCGGGGAGGTTCTGTTCCGATTCGGCAGACCGCTTACGCGACCGCCTGGGGATCTCTGGCTCGGGGGCCATCATTGGAGCTCCGCTGTTGTCACGAGCCGTGTCCCCCGGGAGCGCCGTTCGGTCGGTCTCGGTGGCCTGGCCCGCGCCCGCGTCGGGTGGTACCGGACTCGGCGCCTCTTCCCTGATCTGCCTCACTTCCTCTCGTACCGAGTCGGCGTGCTCCTGGATGAGGCGGGCCATGCTCTGGAGGAACTCTCGCTCTCGGCCCAGGAACGGACGGATGGCCTGAACCATGCTGCTCTTCTTGAGGAAGGACCCGACGCTTGGGGAACCCTCCCCCAGCGCGGGTGACCCCTCGGCCACCTCCGCGACCGAGCGGGCCTGCAGTTCCGCTTCTTCCAGCATTCGAGCCGCCTCTTCGCGCGCCCGGCGAAGGGTGGCCTCGGTTTCCGCCTGCGCCGCTCTCGCCTCCTGCTCGCGGTTCTCCAGCTCCGCGCGGAGTCGTACGTTCTCCGAATGCAGGCGAGCCAGTTCCTCGGTCAGGGCATCCAGGAACTCGTCGACCTCGCGCTCGTTATAGCCCCGGAGCGCGAGCCGAAACTCCTTCTGTTGAATGTCCATCGGCGTGATGCGCCTGGGCTCGACCGGGTTGGCCATCATCCCGGCTTCGAGTTCTTCTCGTTCCCTACGTCGCCTTCGCATCAGCTGGAAACCTCCAATGTCACCGGGTGCAAAGGGTCTGCCGGAGCACGCCGATCACGATGAAGATGATTATGGGTGAAAGATCTAATGCTATCGCACCCATTCGAATGGGGGGAACCATGTTCCTGAGTGGGCGCATGACGGGCTCGGTCACCGCGTACACCAAGTCCATGATCCGCCGAATCGGCCCTGAGAACGGGATGGGGAACCACGAAGAGATGATCCGCACCAGCATGACGATCCAGTAGACGAAGAGCAGGATGCAGATGATCTCCACGTCTCGCTCCCTTTGGGGCAGCCGCCTTGGTTAGAACTGGTTGAAGAAGCTGCCGTCGACGAGCCGCTCGCGGTCTTCTGCGGAAACCTCGAGGTTCGCTGGCGTCATCAGATAGACGCGGGACGCCACCATCTCGATGCTCCCTTCCAACCCGAACACCAATCCGGACGCGAAGTCGACGACTCGCCTGGCGACGTAGTCGTCGGTCCCCTGAAGGTTCATGATCACCGCCACGCCGTGTTTGAACCGTTCACCGATATCGCGGACGTCGTTGAACCGCTTCGGCTCCGCTCGATGAATCGACGCCAGCGCCTGGGGTCGGGCGGTGGGCATGGTTCGAACGACGGCCTCCGGCCGGTCGGGAACGACCTCTGCGCTCCGAACCCGCGCCGCGCGGGGATGAACGGTGCCACCGCCTGCGGCCTCGAGAGGCTCCTCGTAGTCCTCGAGCTCCTCGTCCTCGACCAAGCCCAGGTACGTCCCGACCTTCTTCCACACCCCGGCCATCTACGTCTCCTTCGCGCCTCGACTCCCCCGCCCCACGCCTTCGGGTGAGCGCCTAGCTCCGAAGAGCGCGGTCCCGATCCGCAACATCGTAGCCCCTTCCTCCACCGCAACTTGGTAATCAAGCGACATTCCCATCGACAATTCCGTGAGCGCCGGCCAGTCCCCCCGAAGGTCGTCTCTCAGCTGTCGAAGGCGCGCGAAATAGGGGCGGGCGTCCTCTGGATCCGGTGACCACGGTGGAAGGGTCATCAGGCCGCGAACCCGGATGCCGGCCATATCCTGAACCGCTTCGATGCTTGCTGGGACGCCATCCGGGGCCACGCCGTTTCGCGTGCCGGTGAAGTCGACCTGGAGTAGGCACGTAATGCTTTTTCCGCCCTCCGAAGCGCGGCGGGCGACTCGCTCCAGCGCCCTCCCGGGGACCGCTGAATGGATGACGTCGGCGTGAGCGGCGACCGTTCGGGCGGTGCCACTCTGGAGCGTCCCGATGAAGTGCCACGTCGCCTCGACCGAGGCTGATTTCTCGGCCAGCTCTGCGGCATAGTTCTCGCCGAAATCGGCGATTCCCGCGTCGCGGGCGACCTTGAGCCTCTCTATGGGGACCAGTTTCGTGGCCGCCACCACGACGACACGGTCGGGTTCACGGCCCGCTCGGTCGCAGGCCGCCGCGATGTTCTTTCTCACCTCTTGAATCGAAGCGGCGATGGAACCCATCGATCAGGCGAGTCGCATGGCGATGAGTCCCTGCCGACCGGTAACCCCGTCTCGCCGGTAGGAGAAGAAGCGCTCCATTTCACAGGCGGTGCATATCCCGGTGCACTCGACGCGTTGAACACCACACGCGCGCAACGACCGTTCGATGGTGGCGCCGAGATCCAGGTGGACCCGGCCATCGTCCCGACGGATGACGGCATCTCCCTCCGCGCCGTGCGACACGGCGGAGGCGACGTCCTCTCCGACCTCGTAGTGGTCCGAGCCGACTCCCGGACCGACGATCGACACGATCGAACGCGCATCCCCGAATGTGGCGACGGCCTTTCCGACGATCCCGGCCGCGACTCCTCGCCACCCAGCGTGCACGACCGCGAGCATCCCGCGTCGCGGATCGGCCAAGACGACGGGAAAGCAGTCCGCGGTAAGGATGCCGAGGGCGACGCCGCGTTCGGAGGTGATGAGCCCATCAGTGGCGTCGAACGCAGAAGACGGATCGGTGAAACCTGCGCCGG
>JALYGK010000076.1 GCA_030777105.1 Actinomycetota bacterium
ACTCCGGAGCGATCGGCTCTTCGAGCTGCATGGCCTCTTCCGCCGGCCCCTGCCCCGTCTCCTTTCCGATCCGGGAAAGGATCTCGACCACCGACGCGGAGAGGAGCTGCACCTGCTGTTTCTCGACCAGGAGCGTGATCAGGCGGTCGTCCTTTCGTGCCTGGATATAGAAGGTGCGCGAACCGGGCGGACCGATCGCGTCCGTCGTCAGACGGTCAACGGGATCGAGTTCCATCAGCACGAACGTAATCCTAAGTTCGTCGACGCGTTCCTCGGCTCGTGCGTGCTTTGGTTCGCCCGCCGTCGGGAGAAGCCATGGCGGCGGTTCGAGCGGCGATCCGCTCGGCGGCGGCCGCGAGATCCGCGACGGAGCCGGTGTCGTTGACGCGCAGGATGCGAGGGATTCGATCACCCAGAACCAGAGCTGAGACGGATGCCGGACTGACGGTGAGACGCTGGAACAGGTCGATGTGAATTCCCGCGAAGTGGGCGAGGAGCAGCCTGATGACATCGGCGTGGCTGACGACGGCGATGACGCCGCGCGGCGAGCGGGACGCGATGCCCTCGAGCGCCGCCGCGGTGCGCCCTTGAACTTCGGACAGGGTCTCGCCACCCGGGAAGCGGACCGACGATGGCGCTTGCTGAAGGCGCTTCCAGAGGGCCGTTCGGGCGAGCTGGGCCAACGACCGACCGCTCCACTGTCCGTATCCCACTTCGTCCAGGTCTGGGAGACGCCGAACCTGGAGGTTCCTTCGGCGTGCCACCGCCTCGGCCGTCTCCACGCAGCGTTCCAGCGGTGAGCTGTAGATTGCGGTCAGACGAATCGGTTCTAACCGTTCTGCGAGCCGCTCGGCCTGATGTCGCCCCTCGGCCGACAGATGGAAGCCAGGGAGCGATCCGGACAGCCGCTTGCCGGTGACGTCGGTGAGCGCGTGTCGGATCAATAAGAAGAGCGTCATTGTGGGAAGGATACCGACGGTGGTAGCCGCTCAGGCGGCTGCCGACGGAAGTCGCACGGTGAACGTGGAGCCTCGGCCCAGTTCGCTCTCCACGCTGACGGAGCCGCCGTGGTTCTCGGCGACGTGCTTCACGATGGACAATCCCAAGCCGGTCCCGCCCGTCTCCCGAGACCTCGCTCGGTCCACCCGGTAGAAGCGTTCGAAGATCCTTCCCTGGTCTCGCGAGGGGATCCCGATCCCGGTGTCCCGGACGGCCAGCACGGCTTCTCCGTCGCTCCGCGCGAGGGACACGTGGACCGCCCCGCCTTCGCCCGTGTACCGAATCGCGTTGTCCAGCAGATTCCGGACCAGCAGCGCCATATCGCCTCCGTTTCCCAGCACCACGACGCCGTCGGCTTGGCCGGAGAAGTCGAGCGACACTCCGGCCTCCTTGGCTCGGTCGACCTGACGATGAACCTCGTCGGCGACGAGCCGGGCGACGTCGACCTTCCCCGTCACTTCCGTGTCGCTCTCCAGTCTCGAAAGGTCGAGGAGGTCCGACACGACCTGGGAAAGACGAACAGCCTCTCGTTCCAGCTGTTCGGCGAACCTGGGGGTCGCCCCGGGGTCGGCGGTCACGGTCTCGCCGATGGTCTCCGCCAACGCCCGAATCGAAGCGGCCGGAGTCTTGAGCTCGTGCGAGGCATTGGCGACGAACTCGCGGCGAACCCGTTCGGCTCGGCGCGCCTCCGTGATGTCTCGAAGCACAACGAGGACCTGGTCGCGTGCAGATATCGGCACGGCCAGGGCCTGGACGATCCTCTGGTGGGGAGGCAGCGAGAACTCGGCCAGGGCACTGGATGAAGCCTGCCGGGACCGCGTCACGAGCCCACGCAACGGGCGGGGCAAGCCAGTGCCGTCGCCTCGGGTTCCGGTCATCTCAGCGGCGCGGTCGTTTCGGTAGAGGACTTCTTCACTGTTGCCGACCAGCACGACGCCCTCTTCCAGCGCGGAAAGGATCGCGTCGCGCGTCCGCTGTTCGTCCCGGAGGGCACCGATTCGCTGCCCGAGCTCGCGGCGCATTTGGTTGACGGTTCTCGCCAGCAGGACCAGCTCTTCCGTTCCACGTTCAGGCACAGCTGGCGCGTCGTCGGCCTCGCCGGACTTCGACACGGCAGCTGTTATTTCACGGAGGGGCCGAAACAGGCGTGCAGCGATGACCCGAAGGACCATCAACCCAACGATGGCGGCAAGCCCGAAGCCGGCCGTCAGGATGAGGCGGACGGTTCGAATCCTGGAATCGACGGCGGTGAGCGGGAGGGCCACCCGCACGATGCGTCTGTCATCGGGCGGAAGCGCCACGTACCGAAACGCCGTTCCGACCGTCGCACTGAGGCGCGACGAGACGCCGACTCGGCCCTCCAACGCGGCGCGGACCTCGGGGCGGGTCCGGTGGTTCGCCATCATCGCGGGGTTCTCTTCGGAATCGGCCAGAACGACGCCGTCGGTGCGGATGATCGTGATGCGCGCTCCAATCGATTTCCCCAGTCGAACGGCCTCGTCCTGGAGTGACGTCCGATCCGACAAGGAACTCTGCACGCCGCGAGCCTGAGCGGTCAACGAATCGGTCAGCTGTCCAACGAAGTACCGTGCCAGAACGCGCTCGAGCACCACTCCCAGGACCAAGAGGATTCCGACCAGCGTGATCGAATGGAGAAGCAAGAGTCGCCCGGTTAGGGTCCGACGCCTGGGGGAAGTGCTCGCCGCCGACATCGAATGCCAGTGTATGTGCGGCGGAAAGCGGTGGGTCGGTAGCATTCGCCGTCGCATCCGGCAGAGGAAGGAGCCGACACGAGCGTTCTTCAGGCGATCATCCTGGGCCTTGTGCAGGGCGCCACGGAGTTTGCGCCGATCTCGAGCTCCGGGCACCTCATCCTGGTTCCGTGGCTGTTTGGATGGACGTCCTTCTCGGGAGATCCGGACCTGGCGAAGACGTTCGACGTGGCGCTGCACATGGGGACGCTGGCCGGTGCGCTTATCTATTTCTGGCGCGACGTCGCTCGCTACGTCGGCGCCTGGTTCCGGTCGGTTCGAGCTCGCCGAGTGGACTCTGCGGACGAACGCATCGCCTGGTTTCTCGTGATTGGAACGATCCCCGGTGTGATCGTCGGAGCGTTGGCGGAGAGCTTCATTCAACAACGGCTCGGCGAGCCATGGCTCATTGCGGTGATGCTGGCGGTGTTCGGCGTCGTGCTCTACATGGTGGATCGAAGGGCAACGCGCACCCGTGACCTTCCCGACCTCAGGATCAAGGACGCTCTTCTCATTGGCATGGCGCAGGCGGTGGCGCTACAACCGGGTGTGTCCAGGTCCGGCGTGACCATGACCATGGCCCGCGGAGTCGGTTTGGACCGCCCGGCGGCCGCTCGGTTTTCGTTCCTTCTTTCGTTGCCGATCATTGCCGGCGCCGGAGTGTTCAAGGCCGTCGATCTATTCACCGAAGGACTGCCGCCCGGCACGGGTGCTGCGTTCCTGTGGGGCATCGTCGCTTCAGCGGTGAGTGGATTCGTGGCTATCTGGGGCCTCCTGGCATATCTTCGCCGCCGCGACTTCGCCCCGTTCGTCTGGTACCGGCTTGTCGCCGCGGCCGTCGTGTTGGGGGTCATCGCGGCCGGCGTTCGCCCCGCTTCGGGTCTCTAGGCGTACGCTGGATTCATGACCCGCATCCTGTTCGTGTGCGTTCACAACGCTGGGCGGAGCGTCATGGCGGAAGCGTTCTTCAACCGACTGGCAGGCGGCGCCGCAGAAGCAATCAGCGCGGGAACGATCCCGCAGGAGAAGCCGCATCCCGAAGTCATCGCGACCATGAAGGAGGTCGGGATCGACGTCTCGGGGCACGAGGGGCGGCTGCTCACCGATGACCTCGTCCAGTCCGCGGATCGCGTCATCACAATGGGATGTGCGGTGGACGAACAGGCGTGTCCGGCGATCCTCTACGCCAACGTCGAGGACTGGGGGCTTCGGGACCCCAAAGGGCAACGCCCCGAAAGGGTCAGAGAGATCCGCGACGAGGTCGCCAAGCGCGTCGATTCGCTGGTGAAGTCGGTGGCGTCGGCACCGGCGTAACGTTCACCTTCCGTTCACTTTCGCGCCCCGGGCTCTTCACTTCTCCTCCCTAGCTTCCGTCTTGTGAACGACGGACACGCGGCCCATACGGCCGGTCGGCGCTTGAGACAGCGTGTGGAGGAGGAGTCATGAGACGATGCTTCACGATTGCCGGCGTGGCGCTGGCCCTATTGGGGGTCGCCTGCGGTGGCGGCGAAACCGGAGGCACCGGCGCTCGGGGCGGCGCAGGGCTGACCGGCCAAATCGCGGCCGACGGATCCAGCACCGTCTTTCCAATCACTCAAGCGGTGGCTGAGGAGTTCAACAGGGAGCACTCTGGGGTCCGGATCTCGGTCGGGACCTCAGGTACCGGCGGTGGCTTCGAGAAGTTCTGCGCCGGCGAGACCGACATCTCCAATGCCTCGCGGCCGATCGATCCCGAGGAGGAGCGGGTCTGCCAGCAGAACGGGATCGAATTCGTGGAGCTGCAGGTGGCCATCGACGGGCTCTCCGTCATGGTGAACCCCCAGAACGACTTCGTGCAATGCCTGACCGTCGATGAGCTGAAGGCCATCTGGGAGCCGAACAGCAAGATCAAGACATGGAACCAAGTGCGGCCCGAGTTCCCGAACCAGCCCATCGCCCTGTACGGCCCCGGCACCGACTCGGGAACGTTCGACTACTTCACGGACGAGATCGTCGGCGAGGAGGGCGCCAGCCGCTCCGATTACACCGCGAGCGAGGACGACAACGTCCTGGTCCAGGGAATCGCCGGTGACGCCAACGCGCTTGGCTACTTCGGGTACGCGTATTTCCAGCAGAACACGGAGAAGTTGAAAGCAGTCGCGGTCGACGGCGGCAACGGCTGCGTGGCCCCGAACGAGCAGACGATCACATCAGGCCAGTACGCCCCTCTCTCCCGGCCGATCTTCATTTACGTGAAGAAGGAGGCCGCCGGTCGCCCTGAGGTTCGGGCATTCGTGGACTTCTACCTCCAGGTGATGAACGACCTGACTCCCCAGGTCGGATACATCCCGGTGCCACAACAGGTGCTGGCCGAGGAGCGCGCTGAATGGCAGAGCTTCGCGCGGGCGTAGCGGGTTCAGCTTCCCTGCCGCTACGTTCCGGTCGCCGCCGAACCGGCGAGCGCGTGATCAAGAGAATCCTCTTTCTGTGCGGGATTCTCTCCGTCGCGACGACGCTGGGGATCATCGGGTCGCTGGCGTTCGAAGCGGTGGACTTCTTCCGAGACGTATCACCGTTGGAGTACTTCACCGGAACGCGGTGGGCGCCGACCTTCGAGCCGTCCGGCTTTGGGGTCATTCCCCTCGTCACCGCGACGCTCATGATCACGGCGATTGCGCTTATCGTGGCCTTTCCGGTCGGGCTGGGCGCCGCAATCTACTTGGCGGAATACGCCTCACCGAGGGTCCGCAAGGCGGTCAAACCGGTGCTGGAGGTCCTGGCGGGGATCCCCACGGTCGTCTTCGGTTACTTCGCCTTGACGTTCGTGACGCCGAACATCCTTCGGCCGCTCGTTCCGGGCACGAACATCTTCAACGCGCTGTCGGCCGGAATCGTCGTCGGCATCATGATCCTGCCGCTCATCGCTTCGATCTCCGAGGACGCGATGCGAGCCGTGCCGTGGAGTCTTCGAGAAGCCGCATACGGCATGGGTGCCACGCGGCGGACCGTCGCGACGAGGGTAGTGGTCCCTGCGGCGCTTTCGGGAATCGTGGCCGCATTCATCCTGGGCATCTCTCGAGCGATCGGGGAGACGATGATCGTCGCCATCGCCGCGGGCCAGATCCCGAATCTCTCGATCGACCCCCGCGAGGCCATGGAGACCATGACGGCCTACATCGTCCAGGTCTCGTTGGGTGACACGCCGTTCGGAAGCACCGCCTACAAGACGATCTTTGCCCTCGGGGCGACGCTCTTCGCGATGACACTTGCGCTGAACGTCGTCTCCTACCGATTCATCAGGCGTTTCAGGGAGAAGTACGAATGAGGTCGTCCGCCGTCACGGTCACTCGTCCGCTGGCAACCGGCAGGCGCGTCGAACGCTCGCTTCGCGCCATGGTGTTTCAGGTTGCGCTGATCGTGTGTCTCCTGATCGGTTTGCTCACCCTGGCCACGCTGATCGTCGACGTCTTCTCCAAAGGGCTCCCTCGCCTGAACGGCGAGTTCGTGTCGAACCTGGACTCCAGGCTTGCCTCCCGAGCCGGAATTCGCCCTGCCCTGGTCGGAACGGCGTGGCTGATGGCGTTGGTGGCCGTGATCGCGTTCCCCGTTGGAGTCGGAGCGGCCATCTATCTGGAGGAAATCGCTCCGAAGAACAAGGTGACGACGTTCCTGGAGGTGAACATCGCCAACCTGGCCGGTGTGCCTTCAATCATCTACGGGCTCCTGGGCCTTGCGGTCTTCGTCCGATTGATGAACTTGGGGCGAAGCATCCTGGCTGGCGCTCTCACCCTGGTCCTGTTGATCTTGCCGGTGATCATCGTGGCGGCCAGGGAGGCGCTTCGGGCCGTCCCCGACTCGATCCGCCAAGGTTCGCTCGCCGTTGGCGCCACCGAGTGGCAAACCGTCTGGCATCAAACGCTTCCCGCGGCGCTCCCCGGGACGCTCACCGGCCTGATCCTGGGTCTTTCCCGGGCCATCGGCGAGACCGCACCGCTCATCACGTTGGGCGCCTTGACGTACGTCAACTTCGTCCCGGCCGGTCCGCTCGACCGGTTCACCGCGATGCCGATTCAGATCTTCAACTGGGTGTCCCGCCCTCAGGCGGAGTATCAGAACGTGGCCGCGGCCGGAATCATCCTCCTCCTTGCAGTGCTGCTCACCATGAACGCCGTCGCGATCATCGTGCGGAACAGGTATGAGAGAAAATGGTGACCAACGAAGAACTGCTTGGGAAGCAGGAGGGACCCTCCCTGAAGATCGAGACCCGAGCTGTGGCAGGCGAGGATCTCGTCAAGACGGCGGTATTCCGGCTGCAGGACCTCTCCGTCTCGTACAACGGAAACACTGCCATCCGGGGGATCACACTCGAGATCCCGGCGAATCACATCACGGCGATCATCGGGCCCTCCGGATGTGGCAAGAGCACGCTCATTCGGTGCCTCAACCGGATGAACGACCTCATCCCCTCGGCGAAGGTCTCGGGGCGTCTTCTCTATCACGACCAGGATTTGTACGGCCCGGAAGTGGACCCGGTCGAGGTTCGCCGACGAATCGGGATGGTCTTTCAAAAGCCAAATCCCTTCCCCAAGTCGATCTTCGAAAACGTCGCGTTCGGCCTGCGGGTCAACGGAATGACCGACGACCTGGACGGACGAGTGGAAGCCGCGCTCCAGGCGGCCGCGCTCTGGGATGAGGTAAAGGGCGACCTGAGACGAAATGCGTACGACCTCTCCGGAGGCCAACAGCAGCGGCTCTGCATCGCACGAGCCCTGGCGGTTGAACCAGACACGATCCTGATGGACGAGCCGGCGTCGGCGCTGGACCCGATCGCCACCGCCCGCATCGAGGACCTGATGCAGGAGCTCAAACAGCGGTACAGCATCGTCATCGTGACGCACAACATGCAACAGGCCGCCCGCGTCTCCGATGTCACTGCATTCCTCACCGTCGATGTGGGAGAGGATGGTTCGCGCACCGGTGTGCTCGTCGAGTTCAACAAGACGGACATGGTCTTCACCCGCCCACAGGACCGGCGGACGGAGGACTACGTCACCGGAAGGTTCGGCTGATGCTCCAGGCCCGGAGGCACTTTCACCGGGAGCTGGTGTTGTTGGAGGAAGATGTCCTCCAGCTCGGCGAACGCGCGGCGAAGGCGCTCGAGAAGGCGATGCGCGCCCTCGTCCACCGTGACGGTGGTGTGGTGAACGAGGTGATCGAGGGGGACGACGAGCTCGACGAGATGTACGTCGATATTGAGCAGCGTATCCTCAGCCTCCTCGCCACCCAGACGCCTGTGGCCTCCGACCTCCGGCTGATCTCCGCGATCCTGCATTCGAACCTGCATCTGGAGCGGGTGGGAGACATGGCGGTGAACATCGCCAAGGTCACATCCGCCACGATGGATCTGCCTCGCAGCGACACGGTCTTGTCCCACCTCCAGGAAATGGGCAATCTGGTGTTGAAAATGCTTCGGGTGGCTCTGGACGCGTTCTCGCTCAGAGACGCCGCCCTTGCCGAGAAGCTTCCCGACATGGATGAGCCAGTCGATCGGCTCAACCGGAACATGTATCGGGAGGTAGTGGCGCTCGCGCATGACCAGGGACTACTCGACTGGGGTATCCGCATGAACATGGTGTCTCGTCAACTGGAACGAGTGGGGGATCATGCGGTCGATATCGGCGAGCAGGTAGCCTTCCTCCTGACGGGTGAGTTCCGAGAGTTCACTGACGCCTCCCATCCAACCGCGGCCGAGTAGCCCTCCTCGGGTCCTGCTGGTCGAAGACGAGCAGGCGCTGGCGGACACCATCTCGTACTCGCTGTCCCGCGAGGGCTTCGATATCGCGGTCGCCGACGATGGAGAGGCCGCGCTGGAGCGGTTCCGGTCTGAGGGGCCGGCGCTGGTGATCCTCGACTTGATGCTTCCCCGTCTGTCCGGGCTCGATGTCCTGCGTTTGATTCGGTCGGAGTCGACCGTCCCTGTCATCGTCCTCACGGCCAAGGATTCGGAGGCCGACAAGGTGGCCGGCCTGGAGCTCGGCGCGGATGACTACATGACCAAGCCGTTCTCCGTTCGCGAGCTCGTGTCCCGGGTCCGGGCCCACCTCCGAAGGGCCGAAATGGCGCCCCTTGCCCGGCAGTCGGAACGGCTCCGGGGCGGGCCAGTCGAGCTCGATCCGGAACGACACGAGTCGTCCGTCAACGGCCGTTCGCTCCAGCTCACTCCCAAGGAATTCGAGCTGTTGGAGGTGCTGCTGGAGCGAAAGGGGCGCCTGCTGACGCGGGACTACCTGATTCAGGAAGTGTGGGGCGCGGACTACTTCGGCGATACCAAGACGCTCGACGTTCACGTCAAGCGATTGCGGCAGAAGATCGAGGAGGATCCGCACAACCCCCGCCACCTCCTCACGGTGAGAGGCTTGGGTTATAAGTTCATCGATTAGAAGGGCTGCCTAAGCTCATCCGTCCTCGGCGTCAGCAGGGATGACCCCCCCTCGAGCTCGGCGTACCAGACCTCGCAAAGGAACTCGACCAATGACCCCGCCGCATTTGTGCTCTAGAGCGGGCTTGGTGTATCAAAACGCGCCGTCAGGGGAAGGAAGGGACAGCATGCCGCGCTTCAGATTGCGACTGGTGCCCAGGGACGAGGGTTTCTTTGAGCTGTTCGTGCGGCAGGCCCGCGAAATCGAGTCCGCCGCCAACCTCCTCCAGGACCTCATCACGAACTTCCAGGACGTGCACTCGAAGGCCTCGCGCCTCCGTGACCTCGAGCACGAGGGAGACGAGATCACCCACCAAATCATGCGGCGGCTGAACACCACGTTCGTGACGCCTCTGGATCACGAGGACATCCACCGATTGGCGTCGACGCTCGACGACGTCATGGACCACATCGACGCCGCCGGCGACCTGTTCGTGCTGCACAAGATCGAGACGCCGTTCCCGGAGATGAAGGCCCAGGCCGACGTCCTCGTTCGAACGGCGACGACGACGCGCGAAGCGCTCGAGGTCTTGCCGAAGTACTCCGAGCTGGCCGAATACTGGGTGGAGATCAACAGGCTGGAGAACGAAGGAGACCGGGTCTACCGGCAGGCGACGGCGAGCCTCTTCGGCGGCGACTTCAAAGCGATGGACGTCCTCAAGTGGAAGGAAGTCATCGACGAGCTCGAGGCCGCCATCGACAACCTCGAGGACGTTGCCAATATCCTCGAGGGGATTTCGCTGAAGCAGACCTGATGCCGCTCTGGATCGTCCTCATCCTCGCGTACCTGTTCGAGTTCGCCAACGGGTGGACCGACGCTCCGAATTCGATCGCGACGGTGGTCTCCACGCGCGTGCTCCGACCGCTCCAAGCGGTCCTGATGGCGGGCGTCTTGAATCTCGTGGGCGCGCTCAGCGGAACGGCGGTGGCGAAGACGATCGCCGAAGGAATCGTGGACGCGAATTTCGTCACGCTGGAGACCGTCGCCGCTGCGGTCCTCGCCGGCACGCTGTGGGCCTTGGCGGCGCAGTACTACGGTCTCCCGTCGAGCGAATCGCATGCGCTCGTGGCGGGTCTTCTCGGAGCGGGGTTCGCTGCGGGAGGCCTTCAGGGTCTCGAATGGGAAGGCACGCGGAAGAGCCTCATCGGCCTTGTGACCTCGCCGGTCGGTGGGTTCCTGATCGGGTTCACGATCATGATCGGCATTTACCGGATCTTCGTCCGGGTCACGCGTCGCATGGTCGGCCAGATCTTCGGGAAGGGCCAGATCCTCTCGGCGGCGTTCATGGCGTTCAGCCATGGGACGAACGACGCGCAGAAGACCATGGGGATCATCACGCTCGCCATCGTGTTGAACGATGTCGGAGCCGGAGGAAGGGCGCCTCCCGAGTTCGAAATCCCCATCTGGGTGATCGTCTCCGCCGCCATCGTCATGGGCGTGGGAACCATGGTGGGGGGGTGGCGGGTTGTGCGGACTCTCGGTCTTCGCATCACCCACCTCGAGCCCGTCCAGGGTTTCGCCGCAGAGACGGGGGCTGCTCTGGTGATCACGGGCGCGGCCAGGCTCGGAATCCCCGTGTCGACGACCCACGCCATCGGCACGTCGATCATGGGGGTCGGCGCCACGAGGCGTCTTTCGGCCGTTCGGTGGGGAGTGGCGGGCCAGGTCGTGGCAGCGTGGATCCTCACCTGGCCATCGTGCGCCCTGATGGGATTTTCGCTAGAGAAGCTGTTCGCAGCGGCTTTCTAGCAACCGCCACCCGTACCGCAGCAGAACGGACACATGGGTTACGCCTCACCTCCCTCCGGTTCCCGACGCTTTTGTTTTCGCGCCCGGATGATGGCGCTGGCGAGGCCGACCGCAATTGGATGGGAGTCGATCACCTCGACATCGACGAACCCTGCGTCAATGAGCCGTTCTCGGTATTCATTCCGCGCCAAGGCGCCGGCGATGCAGCCGGACCACGATTCGACATCGAATTGCTGAGCATCGATAGCCGAACCTCGAGGCGCGTCCCCGACGACGTCCGTGATCCCGATGCGGCCGCCTGGCCGCAGCACTCGGAACATCTCGGCGAAAACGCGTTGCTTGTCGGCGGAGAGGTTGATGACGCAGTTGGAGATAACCACATCGACGGACGCCGTTGCGAGTGGGATGTCTTCGATGTACCCCTTCAGGAATTCGGCGTTGGTCACGCCCGCTCGGGCCTTGTTCTCGAGAGCCCTTGCGAGCATCTCGTCGGTCATGTCGAGACCGATGACCCGCCCGGTTGGTCCGACTCGTCGAGCCGACAGCAGAACGTCGAGCCCCGCGCCGGAACCGAGGTCCAGGACGACTTCGCCCTCATGGAGATCGGCGACCGCCGTTGGGTTCCCGCAGCCGAGCGACGCCAGGAACGCAGATTCTGGCGCGTTGCTTCGTGATTCATCGCCGTACAGCTTTTCGCCCCACACTTCGCTCGGTCCACAGCACGACGTTGCCGAGCATCCGCAACCGTCGGCGAACCGTCAGATTCGAGCGGCGGTGCCGGATCCATGGATCGGGCGGTTTCCGCGTACCGAACTCGAACCTCCTCCCGCAGGGCGGACGGCGACAAGAGAACGGCTCTCTCACTCCGATCGTCGTTCCTCACCTTCGCCATCGCGTTCCCTTCCCTACGTCGGCAACGTCCCTCAGGCGAGCCATTGCGGACTCATCGACCGAGTAGTAGGCCCACGTTCCCCGTTCGTCGCGGTGAACGAGTCCTGTCTCGAGGAGCTTCTTGAGGTGATGACTGACCGTGGACTGGCTCAGCCCCGTTGCGGGCGCCAGATCGCAGGCGCAGACCTCCCTGTCGGCTGAGAGAAGGAGGTTCAAGATCCGGACCCGAGCCGGATCGGCAAGGGCTCGGAACAGCTGTGCAGTGGCTTCCGCCTCCTCGTGCGTCATGCTGGAAGCCGCGATGGGCGCACAGCACTGGACAGCAGAACGATCCTCGACGACCGCGAGACTTAGCCGCGGCATGATCGCGAGCTTGGATCGATGAGCATCGAACCAGAGCCTAAGGCCTGATTCGATCGATGTCAAACCAATTCGGACGGCTCGAGCGGTGAAACGACGGCGCGGCAACTACTTCGAGCAAGCGAAGACGTATGAGCGAACGCGAGGCGCGAGCCCGACCGTCGTGCGCGCGCTCGCTCGTCATCTTGGACCGCCGGATGGCCATTTGCTCCTGGATATCGCAGGCGGAACCGGGAACTACGCGCATGTTTTCGACGCGAGACGGTTTCGGACCATCGTGGTCGATATGGAGTTGGAGATGGTGCGCCGCGCTTCACGGAAACTGGGTGCCGGTCGATGCGTTGTGGGCGACGCAGAGCGGCTGCCCTTCAGGAATCGCTCCTGCGACCGCGCCATGATGGTGAACGCGATCCATCTGATCGAGGATCCTCCTGCTGCGCTGCGCGAAGCGCGCCGGGTCATTCGAGATGGCCCTGTGGTTCTCACTGCGTTCACGGCGGAGAACAACGTCGCGCTGTTCGTCCACGAGTATTTCGGCCTGCAATCACTTCCTTCCGCTCACCTCTCCGCGCACGACGTCGAACGAATGCTGCTCGAGGCGCGGTTCTCGAACGTGCGGCATGAGCCGTTCGTGTACACGGATACCGTCGATGGATCGCTGAGCGCGCTGCACACCAATGCGCTCCATCTGGCCGGTCCGGCGTACCTGCGAAATACGTCGTTCTGGCACGAGGTGGACGCGGAAACACGACGGAAGGGGCTGGCAGCTCTGGCGGAGGACCTCCGGTCAGGGGTCCTGGAGCGCAGAGTGAGGGAGAGCTTCCAGTTGGCCGCGACAGTCGGCCACGGGACCGTCTTCGCGGCCTGGCCCTGAACGGGTGAGGCGCAGGGTCAGGGGTATATTCGAACAGGGCTCACGAGGAGGCATCGCAATGGCGCAGCAGGTCCAGAGCGTGCAGGCTGACCAGGAAGACTTCATGCCCTTGATGGGCATCGACCACGTCGAGTACTACGTCGGAAACGCGCGGCAGGCTGCCGCGTACTACTCAAAGCTCTTCGGGTTCACGCTGACCGCCTACTCCGGGCCCGAGACCAAGGTTCGCGACCGCGCGTCATACGTGCTGGAGCAGGGCGATGCGAGGTTCGTCATGAGCGGGGCGATGGGTCCGGAGAGTCCCATCGCGGAGCATGTTCATGCCCACGGGGACGGCGTCAGGGACGTGGCGTTCCAGGTGCCGGACGCGGCCGAGGCGTGGGAACAGGCGACGAGCCGCGGCGCGACGAGCGTCCTGGAGCCGACGGTCTCGGAGGACGAGCACGGAAAGGTGGTCCGCGCCTCCATCGCCGCCTACGGCGACACGGTTCACTCCTTCATCGAGCGAGAGAACTACTCGGGTCCGTTCCTGCCGGGATATCGCGCCGCGGATCCAATTCCGGACACCGAACCGCCCGTCGGCATCCTGAACGTGGACCACGTCGTCTGCAACGTCGAGCTCGGACAGATGAACGAGTGGGCGCGGTTCTACGCTGAGATTCTGGGGTTCGGGCAGCTGGTTCACTTCCGGGACGACCAGATCTCCAGCGAATTCACGGCGCTCATGTCGAAGGTGATGTGGGACGGGAAGGGGCGCGTCAAGCTTCCGATCAACGAACCGGCGCCCGGCAAGAAGAAGAGCCAGATCGACGAGTATCTCCAGTTCTACCGGGGCCCTGGTGTGCAGCACATCGCCATGGCCACCGACAACATCGTGTCCACCGTCGACTCGCTCCGGCGGCGAGGCGTGCAATTCATCCGCGTGCCGGCCACGTACTACGAAGATCTTCGAGACCGCGTCGGTGACATCGAGGAGGACTACTCGGACGTCGAGCGACTGGGGATCCTCGCCGACCGCGACGAAGAGGGCTACCTCCTCCAGATCTTCACGAAGAACGTCCAGGACCGCCCGACGGTTTTCTATGAACTGATCGAGCGGCGCGGCTCCAAGGGCTTCGGTCTCGGAAACTTCAAGGAACTGTTCCTGGCGATCGAGCGCGAACAGGCCGAACGCGGCAACCTCTAGTCGGGCGCGGCGTGCGGTATCTGGGCCTGGCGACCGACTATGACGGCACCCTGGCCCACCACGGGCGGGTCTCCGCGTCCACCCTTCGGGCCATGGAGCGCGCCCGCGCGTCGGGCCGCCGGCTCATCCTGGTCACGGGACGTGAGCTGGAGGACCTCTTCGACGTCTTTCCGGAGCTAGAGCTGTTCGACCGCGTCGTCGCCGAGAACGGGGCGCTGATCTACCGGCCGGCCTCGCGCGAGGAGAAGGCGCTGGCCGAGGCGCCGCCTCCGGAGTTCATCGAGGAACTGAAGAAGAGAAACGTCGAACCGTTCTCGGTGGGCCGGGTCATCGTGGCGACGTGGGAACCCCACGAGACAGCCGTAATGGAAGCGATCCACGAGCTCGGCCTCGAGCTCCACATCGTGTTCAACAAGGGAGCGGTGATGGTCCTCCCCTCCGGGATCAGCAAGGCCGCGGGGCTCGAAGCCGCGCTCGCCGAGATGAAGCTCTCGGTGCACAACGTCGTGGGAGTCGGTGACGCCGAAAACGACCACGCCTTCCTGTCGATCTGCGAGTGTTCGGTGGCCGTGGCGAACGCCCTTCCCACGCTGAAGGAGCGGTCCGATCTGGTTACCGAAAAGGGACACGGGGAGGGCGTGGAAGAGCTCATCGACATGCTCGTCGAGAACGACCTTCGTGATCTCGAAGGCCGGTTGACGCGCCACGACATACCCATCGGAACCGATGAGAGCGGCAAGGCGGTGACCGTCCCGCAGTTCAGTTCGAACCTTCTCGTCGCGGGACCGTCCGGGAGTGGCAAGTCCACGCTCAACACGGCGTTACTGGAGCGTCTCGTCGAGAGCCGGTACCAGTTCTGCCTGATCGATCCGGAAGGGGACTACGGGACCTTCGAAGGGGCGCTGGTTCTGGGCGCGGCAGATCGACCTGCCGACGTGGACGAAGTGATTCGCTTGCTGGAGTCCTCGCAGGACAACCTCGTGGTGAACCTGGTGGGGCTTCGGCTTGTCGACCGGCCGGAGTTTTTTGCCGTGCTGCTTCCTCGGCTCCAGGAACTTCGAGCGCGAATCGGGCGGCCGCATTGGATCATCGTGGATGAGACGCACCATCTCCTGCCTTCGACCACCGATCCGGCCGCGACGGCGTTGTCGCACGAACTGCACGGGATGGTGTTCATCACCATCCACCCGGATCACGTGGCCCAATGGGCCATGTCGGGGGTTACGGATGCTGTCATGGTCGGGAAGGCACCGGATCAGACGCTCCGAGCGTTCACGGGCGTGATCGGCGAGGAGCCTCCGAAGCTCCCCGTCGACTCACTCGAGCCCGGATTCGCGTTCCTGTGGAGACGTGCGTGGGGTGGTGACGTGATTCGTTTCCAAGTCACTCCTCCGACGGCAGAGCTTCAGCGCCACCGTCGGAAGTACGCTCAGGGTGAGCTCGGGGACAGGAGCTTCTACTTCAGGGGCCCAGATGGAAAGCTCAACCTTCGTGCCCAAAACCTCGAATTGTTCCTTCAGATGGCGGACGGAGTCGACGACGAGACGTGGCTGCACCATCTGCGCCAGCATGACTACTCGAAGTGGCTGAGGGATGCCATCAAGGACGAGGAGCTCGCTCGCGAGGCGAACGCCATCGAAGAGCAGAATCTCTCCGCGGACCAGAGTCGTGCCCGCATTCGAAAAGTCATCGAGCAGCGATACACGCTTCCCCCCTGAGATGACCAGCGACGAAAAGGAACGCGCGCGAGATCCGAGCAAAGACCATCGTCGGGGCGGTGAAGAGTCGGGCGGAGAGGACGAACAGGAACGTATCAACAGAGAGCTGATCGAGCTCCTGAACGAGTTACGGGTCGCGCTCCCGGGGGTCCAGGTCCTGTTCGCCTTTCTGTTGATCCTTCCATTCAGTCCGGGCTTCAGAGACATCACATCGACCGACCGATACGTGTATTTCGTGTCCTTCATTGCGGCGGCGGTCGCGACGGCGTTGCTCATCGCGCCGTCCTCCTATCACCGGATTCGTTTTCGAGCGCACGACAAGAAGCAGATGCTGTTCACGTCGAACCGGCTGACCATCGCCGGGATGGCGTTCCTGGCGCTGGCGATCTCAGGTGTCGTCTTCCTCATCACCGATTTCCTCTTCGGTGAGCCGACGGCCGGTCTGGTCACGGCCGCGGTCGCCGGGTGGTTCGCGTGGCTCTGGTACGGGTTGCCGTTGTCGAGGAAGCTCAAGGAGCAGAACTCCAACAAGACTTAGCCTCGGTCATACGAGGGCTCGCGCGCGGGCCGACGGCCGCTCAGTCCGTTACTTCGGTGATCCCGCGCCAGGCCAGGCGGACCAGAATTTCCAGGGCTTCCTGTTGCACCCGGCGCGACCGGCCGAGCTGTCGCTGCGCGACCGTTTCCCCCATCCCGATGAGCGCAAGGGCGACGGTTTCGGCGTGCTCGCGCTGGAGCCTCCCCTTCGATTCACGGACGATGAGGTCGGCGACCTCTGACAGGATCTGCTCCCGAACCCGTTCGACCCGATCGCGGAACTCACGCTCCGCGCCGACGGTCTCCTGCATGAGGAGGCGAAAGCCGTCCGCTTCCTCCTGGACGAAGTCGAAATAGGCCTGGAAGGACGCGCGGATTCGTTCCCGGTTCCCGATAGGGGAATTCAGGGCCTGACGGACTTTCTCGTGTAGCACGGTGAGATCGGCTTCGAGCAGCGCCAGGTAGAGCTCCTTCTTCGACGGAAAGTGGTCGTAGAGGATGGGCTTGGTGACGCCGGCCTCGCTCGCCACGTCCTCCATCGAGACACTGTGGAAGCCGGACTTTCCGAACACCCGCCGGGCCACGTCCAGCAGCTGGGCCCTGCGTTCCGACCCTCGCATCCGGCGTCTGATCTTGGATTCTTGTGCGCTCATTCGGGTATACTACCGGCGGGTAACCTACCGGCAAGTAAGTTAGCCCAGTACGGTTCGCCTATCGGGCATTGTGCCCCGTTCCAGGCGGCCGTACGCCAGAGAGGGAGGACGGGGAGACAGGATGGACTTCCAGCTTTCTGAAGAGCTCCTCACCACCAGGAAGTGGGCCCGCGAGTTCGCGGAGAAGGAGATCCGCCCAGTCGCGGCGGAATACGACGAGACCGAGGACTTTCCATGGCCCGTCGTCAAGAAGGCGGCTGAGATCGGGCTGTACTCGCCTGAGTTCTACATGGAGGTTGCCAGCGACCAGACCGGCCTGATGCTCCCCATCGCCATGGAGGAGACCTCCTGGGGCTGCGCCGGCATCGCGTTGGGGATTTGGGGCTCCGGGCTTCCGCTTTCCACGCTCGCCTACTCAGGCACTCCCGAGCAGCTGGCGACGTGGGCACCGCAGATGTTCGGAACGCCCGAAGAGCCAAAGCTGGGCGCGCTCTGCGTGACGGAACCCGGGGCCGGTTCGGACGTTTCGGCCCTCAGAACGACGGCAAAGCGTGACGGCGACGAGTGGGTCCTGAACGGGACGAAGATCTTCATCACGAATGGCGGCATCGCGAACGTCCACGTGGTCGTGGCGACGGTGGACCCCAAGCTGGGGCACCGAGGACAGGCGGCCTTCATCGTGGGGCCGGACACTCCGGGACTCCGGCAGGGGAAGAAGGAGAAGAAGCTGGGAATCCGGGCGTCACACACCGCCGAGGTGATCCTGGAGGACTGCAGGGTGCCGTCCGACAACGTCGTCGGCGGTGTCGACAAGCTGGAGGCCAAGCTCGAGCGCGCTCGGTCGCAGGACGGGACCAAGGGCTCCGCGGCGCTGAAGACCTTCGAGATGACTCGTCCGTCCGTGGCGGCTCAGGCGACCGGCATTGCCCAGGCGGCGTTCGACTTTTCCATGGGCTACGCCAAGGAGCGGAAGGTGTTCGGCCGCCCGATCGTCGAGCACCAGGCGATCGCATTCAAGCTTGCCGACATGGCCATGGAGATCGACGCTTCCCGGTTGCTGACCTGGCGAGCGGCCTGGATGGGGAAGAACGCCTCGTTCGAGCGCGCCGAGGGGTCGATGTCCAAGCTCAAGGCCGGCGAGACCGCTGTTTCCGTAACCGAGCAGGCCGTCCAGATTCTCGGCGGCTACGGATACATCAAGGACTTCCCGGTCGAGAAGTGGTACCGGGATTCGAAGATCTACACGATCTTCGAGGGCACCTCGGAGATCCAGCGGATCGTCATCAGCCGAGCCCTCGCCCAAGCCGCGTAGCTGTCACCGACCTTCGGCGATCAGCGCCGCCAGAAGCGCGGTGCGGAGGACGACGCTGCGCAGGTCGAGCCACTCCTCCGGTGAGTGAGCCCCGCCGCCGACGGGGCCAAGGCCATCAAGCGTCGGAACGCCCAGCGCAGCGACGCCGTTCGCGTCGGATGCTCCTCCCGTCGCCGTGTCGTCGACGCTGAAACCGAGCTGCTCCGCGATAGCCCTCGCCTTGTCGACGAGCCGAGCGGTCCCTTCTCCTTTCTCCATCGGAGGGAATCCGGAGCGCTGAGTGACCTCGACGGTCACGTCGGGAACGTGCGGAGCCGTGGCGGCGTCCTCCACGGCGTGGAGCGCTTCTTCATACGACTCGTGGGTCGGCGCGCGAATATCGACTTCGAGCTCACAGCGATCGGCGACCACGTTCGGGCGGGTGCCGCCTCGGATGACCCCCACGTTCACCGTGACGCCGGGCCACTTCTCGTTGAGGTCGTGGAGCGCCAGCGTCGTGTGTGCCGCTTGCAGCGTTGCCGACCGCCCCCGGTGTGGCTCCACGCCTGCATGGGC
>JALYGK010000077.1 GCA_030777105.1 Actinomycetota bacterium
AGGCCGGCCACGCCAGACCGGCTGGCGTGGGTGTTCGCTCCACCGAGCTCCTCGAACGTCACCTCTTCGCCGGTCACCGCCTTGATGACGTCGGGGCCGGTGATGAACATGTGTGAGGTGCCCTTCACCATGAAGATGAAATCGGTGATGGCGGGGGAGTAGACCGCGCCGCCCGCACACGGGCCCATGATCACGGAGATCTGCGGGATGACGCCGGACGCGCGGACATTGCGGTCGAAGATGTAACCGTACGCGGCGAGCGACACAGCGCCTTCCTGGATCCTGGCGCCACCGGAGTCGTTGATGCCGATGACCGGCGCCCCGACGGAGATGGCCAGGTCCATGATCTTGCAGATCTTCTCGCCGAAGACCTCGCCGAGGGCGCCGCCGAAGATCGTGAAGTCCTGGCTGAACACGAATACCTTCCGGCCGTCGATGGTGCCCCACCCGGTGACCACGCCGTCGGTGTAAGGCTTGGTCTTGTCGAGCCCGAAGGTGGTGGTCCGGTGTCTTGCCAGGCGGTCGGTCTCGACGAACGAGCCGGGGTCCAGGAGGAGCTCGATCCGTTCCCGCGCGGTGAGCTTCCCGCGGCCATGCTGGCGCTCGATGGCTTCGGGGCCACCGCCGAGAAGCGCTTCCTCCTTGAGTTGTTGCAGCTGTTGAATGCGTTCTTCGGTAGTCGCTCCAGCCCGTGCTTCTTCGTCGATCTCCGCGGCCTGCCCCGCCGCGTCTCCTACCGCGGCTTCTTCAGCGGGCTCTTCCTTCGTCTCCGCCATGAATGCTCCTCGTTTCTTTCTTGCGCCTGAGTCTATCCGGGCAAGCTACGCGGCAGCGATCGGTCCGGCCGTTCGAAAGTGCGGTGGGAGGCTGATCCGAAACGCTCGCCCGGTTCGCACGTCCAGGAACCGAATGGCGTTGCCCGATGTCCAGAAGAGAAGCTGGCCGTCCTCCGAGAAGGTGGCGAACGTCTCTCCGGTGCCGGCGGTCGCGGGCCCCGCCCATACCGGCGACTTGAGGACGAATCGCTCACCGCGATTTGTCGGTTGGATCGCAGGACCCGTCGGCACCGCCCACAGCCCTTGCCGGCTATCGCCATCGCTGGTTCCGATCGCTGCAATCATGCTTCCCTTTCGGGACCAACCGAGCACGGAGATGAGGTCGAAGCCGCTGTTGCTCTCGAGTCGCCTAAAGGGCGCCTCGGGGCTCTGGGCGACGAGCGGGAGAGGGTCTTCCTGACCTACGTCATCGGCAGCAAGGAGTTCTCCGTCCGGACCGACGTCAATGACTCGAACTGATGGAAGCTCTCTGGTCGAATGGCGCTTCGATTGATCGACCACAGTGACGGTTCCACGGCCGTCCAGAGATCCCCAGACAAGAACGGCTCGATCACGGACTTCAAGACCGTCTACCCGTTCGAGGGGGATCCGTGACGTAAAGGACGACGCCAAGCTCGTGTGGCGCTCTGGGTCCGTACGTGCCAGTTCAACCCGAAGCTCGGCCCCACCCCCGCGCCGCGTGAACTCGGCCTCGGTCGGCGTGTAGACGAGTGACCCGTCGGAGGCGAAGTCGAAATCGGCAACCTGGCCGTTGATCCAAGTGGGGCGGGCCGCGTAGAAGCCCTCGAGTGAGAAAAGCCCTCCCCCCTCCAAGAGGTATGCGAGCCGGTCAGCGTGAGGACGGGGATCGAGTCGTAACTCTCGAATCTCGGCGACGACCGGCCCGGGAAGCACCTCACCGGTCCGGGCGATGAGCCGCCAGAGCCGAAGTAACGTTGGAGCCTCCTCCGTAGTTGTTCTGTTGGAGGCCACGAACGTGACGCTTTCAGCATGGGGTATGAGCGCCGCCGACGTCTCCGACGGCAGGGCGAGTCGCCGGGTCACCGCGCCAAGGTCGAGATTTTCTCGCGGGGCCGGTTTCGCCTGAGGACGAACTTCCCGTCGATTGGTGAGACCTATGAACAGAAGAGCAACGATGATGATCGCCGCCAGGGCGAGGGCCAGGCGAGCATTGGCGGCATCAACGTCGACCGGTTCCAGCGTCGCTTCTTCATGCGCGGGCGAGGCCTCGAGCTCGTCCGGAGAGTAGAAGTCAGGTAGTAGTGCGTGTGGAGGCGCCCCCGGCCGAGAAGGCTCAAGGAGTGGAGGGCCTTCTTCCACTCGTCGTGGCGGCGCCTCAGGTTCCAAGTACAGCGGGACGCCGCACCTCGGACAACGACGTTCCGGCCGGTTTGAGTCTTCCCGTCCCCTCCAATCGCACCGAAAACAGACCGCAAGAACCGACGCCACATCGCGACGATACTTGCTACCGGTGCGCCGGGTTCATCGACTCATCCAGAAGTTGTCGACTTCGATTGTTCCGTTGAGGCTCTCCACTACCATCCGGATTCGCGCCTTGACCGCTCCTCGCGGCGTATCGAGTTCCTCCAACGAGACCCTCTCCCATCCGGACGTGGGACCTGCGTAGAACTCCGCATCCTCAAGTCGGATCAGGCGATTCGCTCGATTCCTCCACTCAATTTGGATCGAGAATTCGAAGTCGTCGGTCGTGTCCGGAATGTTGACCCAGCCCGCGAAGTCGTACGTCATCAGCGGAATGACCGGAACGGTCTGGTGAACGGTGTATGTCGAGTCGTCGCTGGCTTGGTGCCTTCCCCCAAATGTCCCGGAGAACGCGGCAGATTTCTGCCGGGTGAACCTGGAGTCGTTCGTCCAGCGATCTGGGCGACCGTTTCCGTTTGCATCGAGTTCGAACCCGCTATTCCTGATCACATTCACCGGTCTGACTCTCGTGCTCTCCGTTCCGGAATGGTCTTCAACGTCCGGGTCTCCGCCGTCGAAGAACACGCGTACGAAGTTTGTTTGCGTGCCGCTTTGAAGTGTCCTTACAGTCAGCGTGACGCGTTCAGTTGTGCCGGCACGGATACGCCCCAGCGCGCAGTTCAAATGTGAGATATCAACAGTGACCTTGCAGGACCCCTGCGACGTGGTGAACGAGACGAACTTCGCGTTTTCATCCCATTCGGGATTGAACTCGTCCTGTAGGTGGACACGGGTCGCTGCCTGAGGCCCTGCGTTGGAGACCACAATGGTGTACTTGAGCTTGGACCCTACGGGTACGGGATCCGGTGTATCGGTGATCCTGACCGACAGGTCTGCAAGGGGTGACTCCAATACCGAAGTCTCCTCTTCCGCCACCCTGTCGTACGGAGTCGAATCGGCGCCACTGGATCGAACCCACGCCGCATTCGTGACGTCCCCAGTTTCTGTCGTTTTGACCGTGACGGTTACGGTCGCTGACGAGCCAGCGGCGATGGTGCCAAGCGAACAGGTCATGGTTCGTTCGCTCGCAGCGGGGGCGTCGCACGATCCCTGAGAAGTGGTGTGCGAGACAAAAGTGGTCGAAGGGTCCCTGGAGCCCACCAACTCGACGTTGGTCGCGGGGTCCGGGCCGGCGTTCGACACCACAACCCTGTACTTGATATTGGAGCCGACCGCGACCGGATCACGAGAATCGCTTATCTCGACGGAGAGGTCGGCCGAGGGTGGAGGATCGCCCCACGACAACGTGAACGTCCCCGTGAAGCGGCTGAAGCTGTCGACAGATACGAAATAGGTTGTGCCAGCTGTTGCCGTCAACGTGACGCGGCTCTGATCGGTATCCGAGTTAGGGCATGAAGTCTCAAAATCATCTCCCACGACTGACAGGGCGTTTACTTGCGAACCGGTGTAAACACCTAGAGTCGTGTTCAAGAATTCGGTGGCGCACGTGTCGAATGAGATCTGCCGCGTCTCGGGGGCCGTCCACTTGTACCAAGCGGACTGAATTACCCCTGACATTCCCGAGTTGTCGGGTTCTCCCTGCTCGCCTGTGTAGTTCACGTTGTCGCCACTCACCGACCCGCTGGTACCGGAAATGACGTGAGCGCTGTCGAAGTAGTCATTGTTGAACTCCCACGTCAACGTGAACAGCCCCGGAACCGCGTCGAACCCGTCTACGGAGATGTAGTAGGTCGATCCGCTCTGGGCGTGGAACGATATCTGGCTCAACCGGTCAAAGCGACCGCAAGAGTCATTGTTGTCGTCGAGCAGCGTCAAAGCGTTGACAGCCGAACCTGTATAGGCGCCAAGCGTCGTGTCCATCAGTGGAAAGGTGATTGACGAATCTGTAGTCGAGCATGTGTCAAACGCTACTCGGCCAGTCTTTGGTGCGGTCCACGCATACCAAGCCGACTCAATCGGGGCAGAAACGCCATCGTTATCCGGTTCGCCGGTCTGACCAGTGAAGCCGTGGTTTCTTCCATCGATCGATCCGCTCTCTCCGGAAATGGCACGTGCGTCGGCGAAGTCGTCGTTCGCGAGGTCCCACTCCAGGATGAAGTCGCCGGTTGTTTCCTCCCATCCGTCGACCGAGATGTAGTACGTGGTACCGCTCGTGGCGGACACGACGATGTGACTGCTCCGACCTTCCCATCCACAGGCGTCGTCGTTGTCGGCGACCTTCGTCAGGGAATTGACTGCCGACCCCGTGTAAGCCCCCAAGGTCGTGTCCAGGTTCGTCTCGCACGTCTGGAAGAAGAACTTGGCCGTCTGCGGCGCCGTCCATGAGTACCAAACAGATTGGATTGGGGCAGATTCGCCCGCGTTGTTGGGCTCTCCGGTTTCTCCCGTCGCTTCCTGGTTGCTTCCCCACGCGAAGCCACTACTGCCGGAGATCACTTGGGCGTTCGCGAATGCGTCATTGGACGGCGGGGCGGCGAGCGCCGGCGAGGCTACAGAAAGGATGGAAGCGATGATGCAAACGAGCAGAAGGACCCATGTGGGACGCCGGACCACCACTATTACCCCCTCGCAAACGACCTGTCTAAGGCGATCTCCCATCGGGCAGGTCGTACGGTACGGGCGGTCCGACGCCAAGCTGTGAACTAGGAGATCAACCGTCGGTGCGGGAGGCTAGCTCACCCGACTACGGGAACGCAACCCAAATTGACTAGTTTTTCGGCCTGCTTTGACCTTTGCCCCTCGCTCGGGCGGGAATGAACAACACACCCTCAGCAAAGCAAGGAGGATGCCCAACATGAAGGATCTGTATGAGATCGGGGAGATACCGCGCGTCGGCGAGGTGCCGGCGCCATGTACGCGAAGCTCGTTCGGCCGGAGCGGTTCCGAGAACCCCCATCGGTCTGATATGGGTCTTACGCTGGCGTCCGACCATCGAATTGGCGGCTGTTCGGCGACCACCGGACCTTCCTCGACTGGTTCAGATGGCTTAATCGGCTGACGCCTCCGGCGTGAGCGGTTCCTGGTACCAGTAAAGCAAGAACAAGCCCGCCTCAGACCCGAATCCGTCAACGGAGATTCGGTAGGTCACTCCTTCAGTGGCTTCGAACGCGACTTCACTTTGAACGTCGCACGCGTCGTCATTGGACGCAACCCTGGAGAGGACATCTACGCTCGATCCCCTATAGACCCCAAGCGTTGTGTCGAAGTCTCCGGTCCCGCAGGTATCGAAATAGGCGATGCCGTCCAACGGGGCAGTCCACTTGTACCACGCTGACTGAATTGGTTTGGAAACTCCATCGTTATCGGGTTCGCCTGCTTGTCCAGTGAAGGAGACGTTCGTCCCCAACACTGAGCCATCCTGACCTGAAATGGCGACCGCCTTTGAAAAGTTGTCGTTTACGCGCGTCCAGGACAGAGTGAACGGGCCCGTCTCCGATTGGTAACCGTCTACTGAGATTCTGTACGTCAAGCCCTTTCTAGCAGCGAACTTCACTCGGCTCAGGAAGCTATCGCTGCCGCATCCATCGTCGTTCGCAGCGACGACCGACAGACTGTTTACTGCCGAACCTCTATATACCCCCAACGTCGTATCGAAGGACTCGTCTCCGCAAGTCATGAAGGCCACCCTCGCTGTTACCGGAGCGGTCCACTTGTACCAGGCTGACTGGATAGGTCGCGAAGCCCGAGCATTATCGGGTTCCCCGCGCTGTCCACTGAAGTCGTCGTTTGCTCCAGCTACCGAACCAATCGATCCCGAGATAGCAGTAGCCCTAGAGAAGTTATCGTTGAGCAAGCTCCACGTCAGCGTAAAACTTCCAGTTTCGGATCCGTAACTGTCCACCGATACTCGGTACGCC
>JALYGK010000078.1 GCA_030777105.1 Actinomycetota bacterium
TCATTGGGGACCCTCGGGTCCGTGAACCTTGTGTCTCCGCGCCTACCGTTGCAGCGGCCGATCGGGATTCGGAAACGCTCCCTGCCCGGGGTTTCTCGGTGGGCGAGGTGGGTTCGCACCACCGACCTCCGCTTGTAAGAGCGAAGGAGACGACTCCACTGCCAGACGGTCCGGAAAACCGCACGTCAGACGGCGAAAACGATTAGACCCTTTCTCATGGATTTCGACGATTTTCTACGGCTCATGTGGCATGTATGTGGCACGCCGTTGTGGACACCGACGCGCCTATGCGGCGAATGGCGCCGGTTCGACGGCCTGACGGTGGAGTTTCGGGACGACGTCTGGGTCCAGGCCGCGCGCCGCAAGGAGGCCGGCGATGACGCCGCCAGAAAGTCCCAGGCCGAGGGGGAGGCGCTTCCCGATCTACTCCGCTCGTTCCGTGTCGAGTGTCTCCGGTGGCGCCAGCGATGCACGTGGCTCAGGTCGGGGACAGCAGGAGCACCACGCGGACGTGTCCGTGATCTTCGTTGAAGGCCTCCTGGAAGGCCGCGATCGTGGTGATGTCCTGGACCACATGGACGCGTTGGGCCTCCGCGGGACGATTGGTCGGCCGGCGCTAGGAAGCGATGAGCTGCCGTCGATTCTTCTCGTAAGGGAAGAATCGCTCACGTTCCCCTCTCCCCCAGGCGGCTTTCAGCTCGGGACGGGAGATGTCCCAATCGAGTCGGATCTTTTCGAAGAACTCTCGAAGGTCCCGCCGCAAGTCCTCGACCGACGGCCGGCCCCAGTACCAGTAGCCGTTGTAGATCTTGAAGATCTTGAGACGCGGCTCCAGCACCAGCGTGTACGGAATCATCGGGTCGTGTTGCGGATCCGTGTACTCCTGGATATCGAGGTCCTTCTGAACCTTCCGCTTCTGGTCGGAGAGGAAGGGCCATTGAGCGCCGAGGGCGTCTCGAAATTCGTTCGTCTCGAGAAGGTTGTCGGTCGAGATCGTCACGATCTTCGTGTAGCCCACCTTCAGCTCCGGGTAGAACTCGACGTAGTTCCGGAGCTGCCGCCGGTCCTTGGGACAGAAGTGACCCCTCGAAAGGACCACGATCATTGGGTCATCACCCTGTAGCTCCGACAGCTTCCGGCGCTTGCCCGTATGGTCGGTCAGCTCGTAATCCGGAAACGCCCCTCCGACTTGGATGTCTGCTCGCATTTCACTGCTCCCTCCTCACGACGCAATGCCCAGGAGAACCCAGGCCAGGACGGTGGTGGCTGCGTACACAATGTGGTGCCAGGCGTCGATGACGTTCTCGCGTATCCCCCACCGCCACGGCGGCGGGGCGACTCCGAGCAGCGGAAGCTGGACCTGCTCGGTCACCCACACGATGAAGAAGAACGCGATGCCGGCGACGGCGAGAGGCAGCCCGGCGACATCGATCAACAACCAGAACACCACTCCCCACGCCGTCCCGTACACCCAGTGCGTCCACGTTGACAGGACCTCCAGCGCCCGTCCTTCGAACTTCGGTACTCCGACGAGTCGGAGCACCTTGTTCGCCGCCTGGCCAGGAGCCGTGCTCTCGGGCCGTCCCCGAAGCTTCATCTCCGTGGTGCTCGAAAGCGTCATCCCCACGGTTCCGAGTGCCGTGGACAGGATGGCTCTCAGAAGCATCGCTTCTCCGCGTCCTTGCTGCTTTCCGCCATCTCGTAGGAGGTAACCCGCTGAGGCACTGAACCCGACCGCGAATGTCAGCGAAGTGACAATGTGAAGCCCACTCCTGGGGCGAACGGGGTAGAACAGACTTCGCTGATTTCACCGAACCCGGAAGACGTCGGGGTCGAGCCAAGGGAGGAGGCGATCGCTGTGCCGAAGGACATCGGGATCGATGGAATCCGCCCGCTCCTCGATGCAGACGCTCAGGTGGTCAAGGTGCTCCCGCCCGCCGAATTCGAGGAAGAGCACTTGCCCGCCGCGCTCAACATCCCCCTCAAGCAGATGACTGCGGACGCCACCGCTTCGCTCGACAAGCACCGGCCGGTAATCGTCTATTGCTGGGATTTCCTTTGAGAAATGAGTCCACGGGCCGCGTGGCGGCTCGAACGGTTGGGTTTCAACGACGTCTACGACTTCGTCCCCGGCAAGGTGGCGTGGCTTGCGATGGGATGGCCGAGGGAAGGGACTGCTGCCGCGATACCGAACGCTGGCGAGGTTGCCAGGCGGCGGACACCGACTTGTTCCCTTGAAGACCGCATCGGGGACGTGCGAGACAAGGTGCTAGAAGCCGGTCGGCACGTCTGCATTGTGGTCAACGAAAAGGGAATCGTTGAAGGTCGCCTCCGCCGTAGAGCGCTCGAGGAAAATCCCGGGGCGACTGCCGAGGACGCCATGGAGATCGGCCCGACCACGATCCGCCCCAGTGAACCCCTCGAGCCGTTGGTCGGGCGGATGCGGAGGCGAGGCGTAGCGACGATCGTGGTATCCGATCTGAAGGGGCGGCTGGTGGGGATTCTGTACCGCGAGGACGTCGAGCGAGCTCTCGAGGCTGCTCGACGCTCAGCTGGCGCATCACCCTGATTTCCGGAAGCAATCGCCCCACCGGTCTGGCTCTACCGTTGCCGTAGCGAATAGCGCCGCTTCCAGCGGAGCTGCTCAGGCCAGGAGCCCTCGAGCTCAACGCCGAGGCCGTCGGCCACGCGGTTCACGTAGTTGAAATACGCAACCACCTGGTTGGCGTCGACGATGTCCCTGTCCGATAACCCTTCCGCTCGGAGGGCAGCTAGATCGTCCTCCTCCATGTCCCATGGGCGGAGCGTCAGTTTGAGGCCGTAGCGGCAGAGAGCTGCCACCCGCGGCGGAAGGGTGTCGAATTCTCCGGAGGCGACCGCCTCCGGTAGCGCCGAGTCGACCGACTCGCGGGCCAGCGCGGCGCCATGGTGCACCACTCAATAGTGGCAATCGTTCGCCGCCGAGACGCAGACCCCTATGGCTTCGCGTTCCGCTCGGGACAGCCCCGAGGGTCCAAACATGATCGTCCGGTAGAGAAGAAGATGCGCTTCCAGTGCCTCTCTGTTCGTGCTGTGAGAGGCAAGGATGTGGTCCATGTCGCCCGCATCCGGCGCGATCTCGACCCACGTCATTCCATTCCTCCTTTCTTGAGATTGGCAGGAATAGCCCTGAATTCGTCATCCCGCTGACAGTTGTCATTGGCACGCGGCTCGGAGCTTGTTTGCATGCGTGAAGGTCCGTGGCCGAAAGGAGGTTCGTATGACGTCCAACCGCAAGAGCACGCTGATCCGTTCTGTGCTGATCGGTGCGATCGTCGGCGCGGGTGGCGGAGTCGCGATGGCGATGTTCGCGATGATTGCTGGCGCCACATACCAAGGGACCGGATTCTTCACGCCGATGTACCACATCGCGGTCCCGCTGATTGGCGGGGAGCCGATGATGACCTCGGCATCGAAAGCGGCAGCTGGTTCGCAGTTCCATCTCGAGGTCGGCCCGGCAATGCTCGGCTTCGCAGCGCACATGATGACTGCAGTCGCCTTTGGGGCGGTATTCGGCCTGTTGGTCCACGTCGTCCGCCCGAGAGGCGTTTCCGCCCTTGCGCTCGGTGCCATCTTCGGCGTGGCTGTAATGGTGTTCATGAGCTTCGCCGGACTTCCCGTCGTCGCATCGGTGCTGGGCGGAGGAGACGCCGTCCGGAACATGCCGAAGATGGTCGGCTGGGCGACGTTTACCGGTGAGCACATCCTCTACGGGATTGTGTTGGGCGCTGGGGCATTGATCGCTCGGGAGACGTCCAAGGACCTCGTTACGCGCGACGCGTCGCCTCCAGTAGCAGTCGCTCCGGATCCAGAACCTCGACGCGTCGGTATGTAAGGGCCACGATCCCGTCAGCCTCGAGTTCCTTGAGGACCTTGTTCACGCTAGGCCGCGTGACGCCGAGAAGTTCGGCGATCATCGCCTGCGGAAGTTCGAGTCTGCGCCGGTCGCCGTCCATCTCGTCCATGAGAAGCGTGGCGACCTGCGCTCGAAGCCCGCGGCCAGTCAGCTGGAGGAGGCGGCGCTGCATCCGCTCCAGCCGAGAAGCAAGGCTGTAGAGGAACCGTTGAGCGATGACTGGCCGTGTCGCGAGGAGAACGGTGATTCGCTCGTCGTCAAGCCGCAACATCACCGCTTCGGAGATGGTGCGGACCGAGAACGGCGCGGGCATCCGGCAGAAATACGGGACGTCCCCAATCATGTCGCCAGTCCTGAGGACCTGCAGGACGACGCGTCGCAGGCCGGCCCGGTGGTAGACCTCGACCTCCCCTGACTCCAGGATCCCGATGAACCGGACATCGTCGCCCATCGCGAGAATTCGCGTCCCGGGCTCCAGCCGCTCAACTCCCAACAGCGAGGCGAGTTCCCGAATCTCGGCATTCGTGAACGGGAAGAGGTCGCCGCGACCCACGGCACGGGCGATCCATGCGGCGTGGCGGAGCATGTCTTCCATGCCGAGCGTTCTCCTGCGTCCTTTGGTGCGTACGCTGATTCTTCAACCTTCCACGCCGCGGCGCTTGAGGATTGTCGCCTCGCTGACAGTCGACGGCGACCCAAGCGCGCGGCGACGTCTACGAGCCCAAGTGGGATCGAGCAGATCTCGTCGAGACTCTCCAGAGAATGTGGTTGACATTGGAGCGGACTCCAAGGTCTACCCTTGACCCATGATCACGATTTCGAAGCTTGGAGCGGAAGCGGGGGTCACAGCGGACACCATCCGCTACTACGAGCGGGAGGGGTTGCTTTCCCCCGCTGCGCGTTCAGCGGCCGGGTATCGGCTCTACAACACGGAGCATCTCGATCGGCTCCGGTTCATCCGGGGGCTCAGAACAATTGCGGCTGTGAAGGTTCATGAAGGAGGTGTTGCCGAGATGTGCCCATTCTGTCTAGCGAAGAAGAAGGGGCGTTAGTCCCCCTCAGTTTTGACGGCCGGATGCTCGCCAAGCATGAGCATCCGGCCTGTCCTTATGTCACTAACTATGTGACCCGTCGACGCCGCCACGCCGTGAACCCCACCCACGCAGCACCACCAAGGATGACGATATTCGTGATGAGAAGAAGCACGTGCGGGAGATCGGGATCGCGCCCTTGAGCGTGCTCCATGAAGTGCCAGACTGCAACGGCTGCGTAGCCGACCGCGCCGACGAGCACGACGATGTAATCCGGTCGCCTAACCCCGCGAACAACGGCGACCACCCCAGCTGAAAGAACGACCAGGGCCCCGAGCCACACCACGGCGTGAGCACGGACCTGATCCGCAGCGGTCTCGAAGTCTGGATGAGTGGCGTGCCAGGCAAGGTCGACGAGCCTCCCGGCGATGAAGACCGCGACGCCGATCCCCAGCAACCGGCCGGCGGTACGCTCGCCATTCTTGTCTTCGCGTAGGCGTCCGTCCGTTGCGTTGGACGCCGAATCGGACTTCACGACCTCTCCAGCTCTTGGAGCCGGGATGCGTACTCCTCAGCGTCGATCTCGCCGCGGGCGAAGCGCTCATCGAGGATCTTTCGTGCTGAGCCTGTTCTCGGTCGCTCCGTAAATCGACGAACCGCCCACACAGCAAACGCGATGATGGAGATCCAGAAAATGACGGTGCCGGCGATCATCAACCACATCCAACCGCCGAAGTCTCCGCCCTGATGCATCATTTGGGCTCCCTTCCTTTCATTTGGGGTCCCTCCCTTCGGGCTTTCGAGCCTGCACTTGCTCGACGATGCCCCACTTGGAGCGTCGGACCTCTTCGATGTCGAAACCTTCCGACTTCAGGTGCTCGAGTGGCTCTCGCAGCAGGTGGTCGGAAGCGATCCATCGAAACAGCGGCTCCAAGAGCCGCTGCACTGCCCTCACGGTGGGGACGGGGCTGCGGACGTGCTCCAGGAGCAAAACCCGTCCCCCGGGACGGAGGACCCGGCGCGCCTCCGCCACAGCCTTGTGGTCGTCGGGGATCGTGCACAGACCCAGAGTGCAGACCACGGTGTCGAAGCTCTGGTCGGCGAACTCCAACGCCTGAGCGTCGCCGAGGCGGAGGTCCACGTCGCGTCCCAGCGCCGCGGCCCGGCGTCGGGCAACGTCCAGCATGGCGGGGCTGAGCTCGATTCCCGTCACACGCACCTCTGGCGGGTAAAAGAACAGGTTCCGACCGGTGCCGGCGGCGATCTCGAGAGTGTCCCCTTGTGCTCTGCCGCACACCCACTCCCTGCCGCCTGGGAACAACACACGTTCGAAGAACCGAACCTGGCGGTCGTAGGTCCGAGCGAACGTCTCATACCTCAGGCGTACCCGGTCGGTTTCGGTGGTCATGGCACCAGTTCCGTCGCCGTTATTCCGTCTCGAAGAAGGCCAGACCGAGAAGTCCCATGGGGATCATCGAGAAAGCTCCGAGGCCGGAACCCATCGCGCACGCGGTCATGAAGACCACCTCCTTGTAGGTTGCTACTACAGCGGGATAGTACTACTACAGGCGAGTAGTGGTCAACCGCGCTGCCGGCGAACCACCGCCCGAACGAGGATCCAGGCGACCCAGGCCCAGAAGGCGAACCAAAGAGTCATCCCCACGGCGCCGAGGGGTCCCATCCATGACATCCGGTGCATGTCCTCCATCGACCGCATCGATCCCATCGCCCCGAACGACCCCGTGGCCGCGGCCACGCCCAGCGCGGCGAGCAGGAGTGTCGCGCCCGCTGCGCTCATGGCCATCCTCACCGGCGACAGTGGAGGCGGAGGTGGTTCGGCCCCCGACTCAAGCTGGGCAACCCGGGCCTCCAGGAACTGTGGCCCCCCGAGCGCCGCCGCGGGCCCGAACTCCGCCCACGACGGGCCGGCGACCACCTTGTAGATCGCTCGTGCCAGTGGTCCCCTCCCCCGCCGCTGCAAAGCTCGATGATCCGCCGCGAGCTCGCGCCCGGCGAGATATCGGGACCGGAAGTCGCGGAGTGTGGGGAGGAAAAAGAAAGCAGATGGAAGCGTACGCACGATCAAGAGCTTGACCGGATCGAAGTTGCGAACGTGGTATCGCTCATGGATCAGCACGGCATCCAGTTCCTCATCAGAGGTCGCCTCGACCAGTGCCCGGCTGACCACCACGCTCGGTCGGAATAACCCGTAGGTGAAGGAGAACGGGGCCGGCTCATCGACCTCGTGTACCCGTCGTTTCAGTCCGGTCCGCTGAGCTGCTCGCTCGAGCCTTGGGGACGGCGGAAGCCTCCGATGGAAGATGTGCTCATCTAACTTTGACGTGGCTCCGATCTGCCTTCGGAGCGACAGGAAGCCGAGAACGGTTCCCGTCCCGACAAGCGATAGGAACACCAGGGCCGGCCACACGTCGCGTAGAGCGTCAGTCCCGCCGATCGATAACCGGTATGCGGCGAACCCGACGAGCCCGCACGCGGCGGCCCCGAGCAGCAGGTACCCGCCCAGGCCCACCACCAGGATCGCGATGAAGGCCCGGTTCGCGGTATTCATCACTTCTCGCGCAGCAGTCGCTCCAGCCGGCGAAGGATCCGGGG
>JALYGK010000079.1 GCA_030777105.1 Actinomycetota bacterium
CGCGGTCGAAGTCGGTGGCGAGCCACAGGCTTTCTGCCCGGCCGAAGGCCTTCTTCAGCTGCCCGACGGTGTCCTTTTTCTCCTGAGGGATCACGTACTCGGGATGGAACGCGTCGTCGAGGTCCACGCCCATGCGGTCTTCGGGCAGGTCGCGGACGTGGCCCTTGCTCGCCGCAATGGCGTAATCAGACCCGAGATAGCGCTCCAGGGTCTTCGCCTTGGTCGGCGATTCGACGATGACGAGCTGTTTTGGCATACCGAACTCTTCGGACGTTTGGGTGGGTGACTCGAGCCTCACTCTACGGCATGGTGCCGACGCTCCCGGATAACGACATCTCCACACCTTTTGTTCCCATTCGTCGCTCCGGCGCTGCTAGCCTCGGCTGCTCACCCCGAAACGGAGCAGAGAGAAGCGCGGTGGAACACTTCATCAGGACAGCGATCGAGGATTACGGGTACCTGGCCGTGTTCGTCCTCATGGTGCTGGAGTCGGCGTGCATTCCGATTCCCAGCGAGGTCACCATGCTCTTTGGGGGTGCCGCCGCCAACCCCACCTTCGCCGCCACGCTGCCAGGCGAGCCCGCTCACCTGAACTTCATCGCGATCGGCTTGGTGGGCGCCGTGGCGAACCTGGTGGGGTCATGGATCGCCTACTGGATCGGCCTGCGCGGCGGACGACCGCTCATCGAACGATGGGGGCGTTATGTCTTCCTCCGGCCACACGAGCTCGACCGAGCGGAAGCGTGGTTCGCCGACCACGGGGAAGCCGCGGTGTTCGTCTCGCGCCTGCTTCCTGTCATCCGCACGTTCATCAGCGTGCCGGCCGGTGTCGCGAAGATGCCCTTTGGGAAGTTCACGATCTACACGTTCCTCGGGTGCCTGCCGTGGACGTTCGCGCTGGCGGGCGTGGGCTACGCGGTGGGGAGCCGGTGGCACATCGTCGAACGGTACTTCCGGCCGATCGCCATCGTCATCGGTCTGATCTGTGTGGCGGTCGTGGCGTGGTGGCTCGTCAAGCGATATCGCTCGAAGCGAGCCGCCGAAACCGCAGCGGGCGCGGCGGAACGAGCTTCCGACGAGAGCAGCTCAGCCGGTCTACCTAAATGAACAGCCGGACCGAGGCTTCCTTCATCTCGAGGAGCGCGGTGGCTGCGCCGACCGGCTCTTCCTCCTGAGCCAGCTCGAGCAATTCGGGCGGGTTCGCGACCTTGTTGTCGCGCGCCAGCGACTTCATCATGAACGGGCCCGCGCCGGCGAAGTTGAGCTTCGACAGCTTGAGCTTGTCCATGCCCCGGGGTTGACCACCGGTCGCTTCCATCCCTGACGCGGCGGCAGTGGTGGAGAGGATCAGCGTGGGCCAGATTCGATCGAGGTCGCCGCTCCACGCCATGATCGAGAGCTTCTGTCGACCGTCGGCTCTCGCCGGGACCAGCGAGAATCGCTCCATGCGCACTCGGACGACGGTCGAGCGGCCGCCCGGCCCGGGGAACCTCTTTCGAAGGGGTGAGCTGTTCTCCGCCAGACGAGATCCGCTCGGCTTCTTGATGTCGGTGGCCGACCGGTACGGGGACATCTCCTTCTTCAAGGGAGGGCCGTTCGAGGTCTACTTCCTCACACATCCCGATCACGTCCGCGATGTCCTGACCACCCACCATCACCGGTTCATGAAAGGTCAGGGGATCCAAGAGATGAAGCGGCTGCTCGGCGAGGGTCTCCTCACCAGCGAAGACCCCCTCCACAAGCGGCAGCGGCGGCTGATTCAACCGATGTTTCACCACAGCCGGATCTCTGCCTACGGCGACGTCATGGCTCGGTACGCGGACGACGTGGCGAACTCGTGGAGCGACGGGGAGATCCTCGACGTCCACGAACAGATGATGAGGCTCACGCTTTCGATCGTCGGGAAGTGCCTGTTCGACACAGACATCGGGGACTCAGCGGCGAGGCGAATCCGAGACGCGCTCACCGCCGCCTTGGACCTGTTCGGCAAGTTCCAGAGCTTTCCGTTCACCGATCTGCTGATGCGGCTTCCGATTCCCGCCAGGCGACGGTTCTTCGAAGCGAGGGAATCCCTGGACTCCATCGTGTTCGGCATGATCAGAGAACGCCACGCAACCGGCGATCGAGGAGATCTCCTCTCCACGCTTCTTTCCGTCCAGGACGAAGAGCGGTCCGGCGGAATGTCGGACCAGCAGGTTCGGGATGAAGCGATGACGATCCTGTTGGCCGGACACGAGACGACGGCGAACGCCCTCACGTGGACGTGGTACCTCCTCTCCCAACATCCGAACGTCGAGCGGAAGCTCCACGACGAGATCGACGGTGTGCTCCACGACCGGCTTCCGAGCGCAGACGACTTGCCGCGGCTTCCGTACGCCGAGCGCGTCCTCGCTGAAGCGATGCGACTGTATCCGCCGGCGTGGGTGCTCGGGCGAAAGGCACTGGACGACCACCAAGTCGACGGATACGTCATTCCGGCCGGCTCGCTCGTTCTTCTGAGCCCGTACGTCGTCCATCACGACGCCCGGTGGTTCCCCGACCCGTACGGGTTCGACCCAGACCGATGGACCCAGGAGGAGCAGCGATCCCGCCCAAAGCACACCTACTTCCCGTTCGGAGGCGGGCCCAGGTTGTGCATCGGGGAGTCGTTCGCGTGGATGGAGGGAATCCTGGTCATGGTCACGCTGGCCAGGCAGTGGCGAATGCGCCTGGCTCGCGGGCACCCCATCGGTCTTCAGGCCGCCGTGACGCTCCGGCCGAAGCACGGGATGCGAATGGCCGTGGAGCGGCGGAACGACCGCTAGAGGTCGATCTCCTTCGCGACCTCCTGGAGCCCTTCGATCCCCAGCCCAACGAACTCGTCGAGTGAGAGTCCGAGATGCTCCTCTGCCTGGGCGATCTCCTCGCGGTTCACGCCGGGCGCGAACGCCTTCTCCTTCAGCTTCTTCTTTATTGAGGACACCTTCATCCCGGCCGAGCGCTCCGGCCGAACCAGCGCGGCCGCAACCAGCAGACCCGCCACGGCGTCGGCGGCGACGATTGCCTTCGACATCCGGTCGCTCTGGTACTCGGGATGGGCGTGGGCAAGCACGCCGTTCACCACGCGCTCGTCGACGCCCCGTTCGCGAAGCCACTCTGCGGCGAGGTACGCGTGCCGCTCGGGGTCGTCCGCGGTCTCGTCCTGGTCGAGGTCGTGGAAGAGCCCCGTCAGAGCCCACAGATCCTGGTCCTCGCCGAAGTGGCGCCCGAGCCGCCGCATGACCCCCTCGACACTGACGAGATGCCGGTACGTCGTTTCCTTATCGGTCTTCTGCTTGGCGAACGCGCGCGCCTGGTCCAAGTCCATCACGACATTGTGACTTTAGTGCGATCGGACGGACCTACAATCGCAATCAAATGGCGGCGCCTGCCTGGTTGAAACGGGTCTTGCTCGGCTATGCCTTGCCGAGCGGCAAGGCCGAGCACCAGCTCCTTCCGAAGTCTCTGGCCCTGCCGGTGTTCGCGTCGGATCAGTTGTCCTCGGTCGCATACGCAACCGAGCAGATGATGCTGGTGCTGGTCGTGGCGGGCGCGGGAGCGCTTTCGGTCATGGTTCCGGCCGGAATCGGCATCGCGGTCCTTCTCGCCATCGTGATCACGTCGTACCGCCAGACCGTGCACGCGTATCCCCGGGGTGGGGGGTCCTACATCGTCTCTCGCGAGAACCTTGGGACCATCCCGGGCCTGATCGCGGCCGGGTCCATTCAGACGTCATACGTCCTGACCGTCTCCGTGAGCGTCACGGCCGGGACCATCGCGATGACGTCAGCGCTTCCTGCTCTCGTTCCATACAAGGTCATGGTCGCCATCGGCTTCGTCTTCTTGATCACACTGGCCAACCTTCGGGGAGCGAAAGAGGCCGGGCGGATCTTTGCCGTCCCCACCTACGGGTTCGTGGCAATGGTCTTCCTGACGTTGCTCATCGGACTCGTCCGGTGCCTGGGCGGGTGCCCGCGGGCCGAAACCTCGCACCTGGAGCTGGAAGCACTATCTGGCCTGTCGCTGTTCCTCATCCTGCGCGCGTTCTCTTCCGGAGCGACCGCGTTGACGGGTGTCGAGGCGATCGCCGATGGGGTACAGGCGTTTCGGCGGCCGCAGGCGAAGAACGCCGCCGCCACCCTGGCGATCATGGGGGCGTTCAGCATCCCGATGTTCCTCGGGATCACGGTCCTCGCTCGAATGCTCGACGTGAGAG
>JALYGK010000080.1 GCA_030777105.1 Actinomycetota bacterium
GACGGGCTCCTCCGGACTCGACGAAGTTGAGGACGTCCTTCTTCGTGATTCGCCCACCGGTTCCGGTTCCCTGAACCTGAGATAGGTCCACCTGGTTCTCTTCCGCGAGCCGCCGAACGAGCGGAGACAGGATGTTGCTCCTCGGACCGCCCTGCGGCGCCGCTTCGGGTTTCGCCGGCTGCCGCTGTGGCGAAGGTGCCGGCATCTCCTCTTGCTGCGCGACGGGCATGTCCTGCGGCTGGGCAGCGGGAACGCCGGCCGGCTCGCGCTGGACCTCTCCGTCGCCGGCGGGTTGTCCGTCGCCGGCTTGCCCCTTGGCGGCAGGCTGCTCGCCGGCCGGCTCCTTGGCAGCAGGCTGCTCGGCGGCCTCGGGCTGCGGTTGCGCCTGCGCCGCCTGGCCGTCCCCACCGGCGTCGATCATGGCGAGCTCCGTTCCGACGCTCACCGTCTCACCCTCGGGCACCTTGATCTCGACGAGCTTTCCGGCGACCGGAGACGGGACTTCCGTATCGACCTTGTCGGTGGAGATCTCGAAAAGCGGTTCGTCGCGCTCGACGGTCTCGCCCTCCTGCTTCAGCCACTTCGTGATGGTTCCTTCGACGACGGTCTCACCGAGCTGCGGCATGGTCACTGGGGTAGCCAAGTCACGAACCTCCTTTACGCAAGGCCGCCGGGGCGCTCACCGCGCGAGCTACCACTTCGAAAGCCTTTGCACTGCGTCCACGATGTCTTCGACTTGAGGAATGTACGCATCTTCGAGTGGAGGGCTGAACGGCACCGGTACGTTCGGCGGCGCCACCCGCATGATCGGCGCGTCCAGCATCTCGAACCCTTCCTCGGCGATCACGGCGGAGACCTCTGAGCCGATCCCGAACGCTCGGTGGCTCTCGTACACGACGAGCGCTCGGCTGGTCTTCTCCACGCTTCCCAGCACCGCGTCCTTGTCCAGCGGCCACACGGTCCTGAGGTCGATCACTTCGGCCGAGATGCCGCCATCCCGGAGATCTTCGGCTGCCTCGAGCGCCTTGTGGACCATCGCGCCGTACGCCACGATCGTGACGTCGTCTCCTTCCCGTTTGACGTCGGCCTTCCCGAGCGGAACGGTGAAGTCCGGGTCTTCCGGCACGACCTCACGGATCCGGCGATAGATCCATTTGTGCTCCAGGTAGACAACGGGGTTGTCGTCTCGGATGGCCGCCTTCAGCAGCCCCTTGGCGTCGGTCGGGAACGCGGGACAGACGACCTTGAGCCCCGGGGTATGGGCGAAGAACGGTTCGGGGTTGTTCGAGTGAAACGCCGAAGCACGGACGCCGCCCCCGGACGGCCCCCGGAACACGATTGGGAGAGGGACGCCGGAGCGGTAGTGGTATTTCCCGGCGGTGGTCACCAGCTCGTCGAACCCCGACGTCATGAAGTCCGCGTACTGGAACTCGGCCACTGGGCGGAGTCCTTCCATCGCCGCCCCGATGGAGGTTCCGACGATGGTTTCTTCGGCGATGGGCGTGTCCATCACCCGCTCCGGACCGAACCGATCGATGAATCCTTCGGTCACCTTGAACGCGCCGCCGTACACACCGATGTCCTCGCCCAGGAGGAACACGCGCTCGTCGCGTTCCATCTCCTCCCACAGCGCCTCGGCGATCGCGATGAGGTAGGTGGCCTCGCCGTTCTCGGATCGCTTTCCGCGCGGCTCGGCTCCGTGTCCGGCGGCTCCCGCTTCGACTTGCTCCCCGCGGGTGCGACGTTCCTCCCGCGCTTCCCGGTCGGGCTTTCCTTCGGCCTGCTTCGCCTGCTCGGCCGCTTCGGTGGGGGAGGCCTGAGGAATCTCGGGAGACCGCTCAGGGCCTCGATCGGGGTCCCTCCTGCCGTCTCCGCCTTGGTCGTTCGCCATCAGGGTTGATCCCCGTCCCGCGATGGGTCGCGCTGCCAGTACCCGTCATCGGTCCACAGGCCAAGGGTCACGTCACCGGGATCTGGGAGCGGTGACTGCTGGGCGAACTCGTAGCCCTCGTCGAACTCTTTCGTGATGCGGTCTTCAACCGCGCCGACGTCCTCCTCCGTCACCACGCCGTCCGACACCAGCAAGTCCTGAAAGCGCTTCACCGGATCCTTGTTCTGCATGTAGTCGTCAAGCGTGTCCTTGGGGACGTACTTCGCGGGGTCATGTCCCGCATGCCCGCGCCACCGCAGCGACACGCTCTCGATCAGCGAAGGGCCGTCTCCGCCCCGGGCCCGTTCGACGGCCTCTGTTGCAGCTTCGAAGACGTCGAGGACGTTGGCGCCGTCAACGCGTTTGCTGGGCATCCCGTAGGCCGGACCCCGGCCGGCGACATGGGGAACGGCGAACTCGAGCTGGTTCGGTGTGGAGTAGGCCCACTGATTGTTGTTCACGACCCATACGACCGGGAGGGTGTGGATCGCCGAGAAGTTCAGCGCCTCGTGCCACCGGCCGTTCGAGGTGGCGCCTTCCCCGCAGATCGCCATCGCCACGTGAGGCTCGCCGCGACGCTTGTACGCCAGGCCCGCTCCACACGCCACCGGATAGGCGATTGGAAGGTGCGAGATCACCGTGAACGTCTTGGCCCCGGTCCAGTCGCCCATGTGGCTGTTGCCGTCGCGGCCTCGGGTGTAGCCGTCGACCCGGCCCCAGAACTGCGCCATGACCCGCTTGAGATCGACGCCCTTTGTGAGCTGCGCGTTCAGGTCGCGGTGGGTCGGGAAGAGCGAATCGTCCGGCCGGAGCGCGTAGGCCGCTCCGACCTGGGTTCCCTCCTGACCCCGGCCGGAATAGATGGCGCCCGGAAGCTTCCCCTGCCGGTACAGCGTCTCCATCCGTTCGTCGAAGAAGCGGCACAGCTTGAGGTAGTAGAAGATTTCCTTGAGGTTCTCCTCGTTCAGCCCGAGCCGCTCGATTCGTTGGGATGACGAAGCGGGTTTGGTCGAGGCGGGTTTCGTCTTCCTCGCGGCGGTCGCCACTCTTCGCCCCCTTCGCTACATCGTGTGAAGCGGCTTGCCGGCGAGGGCCAGAAAGCTCTCGCCGAGCGCTTCCGACAGGGTCGGGTGCGGCGCGATCACAGAAGCGACGTCCTGGGCGGTCGCCTCCCAGTTGTACATGAGTGACGCCGCCTCCACGAGCTCGGTGACGTGCGGGCCGACCATGTGCACGCCGAGCACCGCGCCGCCTCTGTCCGCCACCACTTTCACCAGTCCGCCCTCGCCGACGATGTTGGCCTTGGCGAGGACCTGGAAGTTGAACTTGTTCGTGACGACGTCGTGCCCGCGGTCTCTGGCCTGTGCTTCGGTGAGGCCGACGGAGGAGATCTCCGGACTGGAGAACGTGACGCGGGGGATCCCCGCGTAATCGATCTCGGGAGGATTCATGCCAGCGGTTCGCTCGGCCACCGCCATTCCTTCCACGAACGAGGAATGCGCGAGTTGAAGCGGCGTGGCCGCCACGTCTCCCACGGCCCAGACGTGTGGGACGGACGTCTGAAGCGTGGTGTCGACCTTGACATAGCCCCTGTCGAGCTGGACTCCAGCCTCCTCGTATCCGAGGCCGTCCGTCACCGGTCCGCGGCCCACCGCCACCAGGCAGAGGTCGGCGGTGACGGTCTTGTCGCCGGCGCCCTCGGTGGTGAACGTGGCCTCCACACGGTTTCCGTCGTCTCGCACGTCGGTGACCTTGACGCCGGCGAAGGTGTTGATTCCTTTCTTCTTGAACGCTCGCGTCGCTTCCTTGGAGACGTCCTCGTCCTCGAGCGGCGCGATGCGGGGAAGCGCTTCCAGGACGGTCACCTCTGCGCCGAACGCGCTGTACACCGTGGCGAACTCCAGGCCGATCGCGCCGCCCCCGATGATCACCACGGACGAGGGTAGGTTTTCTCGGACGAGCGCCTCATCGCTGGTGATGACGCGCTCGGAGACCTGCATGTCCGGGAGAAGGCGAGGGCGTGACCCCGTGGCGAGGACGACGTCTTGAGCGGTGAGCCGCCGGCCGTCCACCTCGACCGCGGGACCGTCCAGGAGCTTGCCGGTCCCCTGAATGACCTCGATCTTCCGCGCCTTGATCAGTCCCGTGAGGCCCGAGACCTTCTTGTCGACGATGTGCCGTTCGGTTTCGAGGACGTTCGGCCAATCGACCTCGCCGGAGGCCCGGATGCCCCACTCCGCGGCTCGGTTGACGTGATCCATGACCGACGCCGATTCCAGAAGCGCCTTGGAAGGGATGCATCCCCGGAGGAGGCAGGTACCGCCGAGGCGGTCATCCTTTTCGAGGATCGCGACGCGCTTTCCAAGCTGTGCGGCGCGGAGCGCGCAGGCATAACCACCCGTACCGCTACCGAGGACGATGAGGTCGAAGGAATCGTTGGCCACTGATGACAAGTCCTTGGACCCATACTAACGCCGGGAGGCGATGGCCATGGCTGAGCAGACACTTGAACTGAAGCGCACGCCGCTGGAGGACGAGCACCTGGCGCTCGGGGCGCACATGGGCGCTTTCGCCGGATGGGCCATGCCGATCCAATACCGCGGAACGCTCGTCGAGCACCGCGCTGTTCGGGAAGCGGTCGGGCTGTTCGACCTGACGCATCTCGGGAAGGTGGTCGTCGAGGGACCGCGCGCCTTTGACGTCCTTCAGCGCGTGGTCACAAACGATCTGTCGAAAGTCGATGTCGGTGGGGCGCAGTACAACCTGGTCCTCAACGAGCGAGGGGGAATCGTTGATGACCTGATCGTGTATCGAACGGCCGCGGACCGGTACTTGGTCGTTCCCAACGCGGCAAACACCGAACGGATTCACGCGATCATCCTCGAGCACGCCGGCGAGCCAGCCGACGTGGTGCTTCGCCACGACCTGTGCCTGCTCGCTCCGCAGGGCCGCCGGTCGATGGACCTGGTGGGGGGAGTGTTCGCGGACGCCCCGGGCTTGGCGTACATGCATTGCTCCGAGGGCTTGTACCGGGAAGAGGGGGTGGTCGTTTCCCGGTCGGGGTACACGGGCGAGCGCGGCTTCGAGCTGTTCGTGCCCGACACCGTTGCTGTCGACCTCTGGAGAGATCTCCTGGCGCGGGGCCACGCGCTTGGCGTCGAACCGTGCGGTCTGGGCGCGCGGGACACGCTGCGACTGGAGATGGGATATCCGCTCCACGGCAGCGACATCTCGGAGGAGCGAACACCACTCGAGGCCGGTCTGTCCTGGGCAGTGGCGTTCGACAAGGGCGACTTCCCGGGAAGAGACGCTCTGGTCCGGCAAAAGGAAGAGGGTGTGCCATCCCGCCTCTGGGGGCTACGAATGAAGGACAAGCTGATCCCGCGCGCTCACTATCCCGTGTTCGAAGGCGACGAACAGGTGGGGGAGACCACGAGTGGCGGGTTCTCTCCGACCCTGAAGATGGGGATCGGGCTTGCGTACCTGTCCCCCCGGGAGCGGTTCAAGCAGGGCGACGTGGTCGACGTCGAGGTAAGGCGACGCCGCGGTCAGGCTGAAGTCGTCAAACCGCCGTTCGTGCAGTCGAGCCCGAGATAGGAGAGCCTCAGTTCGGTTCGGTCAGATATCCGAGGAACAACGCTTCGGCCAGGCAGGACTTCTCGAGATCTGCCAGATCGACGCTCTCGTCCTCGGAGTGTGCGTTCGTGAGTGGGTCGGAGGCGCCGGTCAGCATGAGCGTCGCGTCGGGGAACGCATCGGCAAAGACGGACACGAACGGGATCGAACCCCCTGCCCCCATGAAGACCGGGACCTTCCCGAAGGCCTCGGTCATGGCGCGTTGCATGGCGTCGTAGGCTCGTCCGCCCGCGTTCAGGTGATACGGCGCTCCTGAAGGCTCTCGCTCGATTTTCACTTCGGCGCCCCACGGGACGTTCGATTCGAGGTGCTTCGTCAGCGCGTCGAGCGCATCGTCCGGATCCTGGCCTGGCGGGATGCGCATGCTGACCTTCGCCCTGGCGAACGGGACGAGCTGGTTGGACGCCTCCACCGTGTTCGGGGCATCGATCCCGAGAATCGAGATGGCGGGACGCGTCCACATCCGCTCGGTGAGGCCACCCTCTCCGACCAGGTCAACGCCGGGCCGCATGCCGGCCCACGACTTGAGCTCCTCCTCGGTGAGATCCAACGGGTCCGCCGTCCCCGAAGCGAGCCCGGGAATAGCGACCGTCCCGTTCTCGTCGTGGAGAGTGGCCAGCGTCCTTGCCAGGACCGTGAGCGCGTCGGGGACCGCTCCTCCGTATTCGCCGCTGTGGACACCGTGGTTCAGGGTCCGGACCTCGATCACGCAGGCCACGACGCCGCGGAGGGACGTCGTGAGCGCTGGTTCGCCGGTGCGCCAGTTTCCGGAGTCGGCCAGCACGACCACGTCGGCTCGAAGGAGATCCGAATACTTCGTGATGAAGGCCTCCAGGTGCTCGGAGCTGGACTCCTCCTCGCCTTCGACGAACATGGTCACGCCGACAGGCGGACGACCATCCCATGTCCGGACGGCGGCAGCATGCATGGCGATGCCGGACTTGTCGTCGGCGACCCCGCGCCCATAGAGGCGTCCGTTTCGCTCGACTGGCTCGTAGGGGGGCGAGGTCCAGCGGTCGGCCGGTCCCTCGGGCTGGACGTCGTGGTGCGCGTACAGGAGCACCGTCGGTGAACCTGGCGGCCCCGCCACTCGCCCGAGAACGGCCGGATGCGCGCCCGGGACTTCGAGAATCTGCGAGTCGAGTCCCGACGCTTCCAGGATCTCCTTGGTCAACTCGGCGGACCGCCGGACGTTCTGTGGGTCGAATCCCTTGAAGCTCACCGACGGAATGCGGACAAGGCGCACCAGGTCGTCCCGAACTCTCGGGAAGACGTCAGAAAACCTGGCTCGGGCCTGATCGAAGTCCGGCATGTCCCTACTGGATGTTGCGGGCGACCTTCAGGATCTGCGGAACCGACGCGTTGCCGAACCGGGTCCGCTCGATGATCTCCTTGAGGAGACCCTTGGGGCGCGTTCCCGACACGGCAACCCGGACAACGTAAAGCCCAGACGTTCGGATGCCAACATCGCGGACCGGACCGAACCCCGGAGCGGCGACGAGATAGGCCCAATGGGTGGCCCGCCCCTCCGACCGGCAGACCGCTGTTCCCGAAACCACGTAATCGCTCGGCGAGAAGCGTCGCCCGGTGAGATCGGGTGGCCGGTCGACCAGGACGCGCCGCGTGCCGCGATCACACGACTTGTCCTCGCTCAACGAGGTCAGCGCCGGCCCGCGCGCGGCCAGGTAGTAATAGTCGGAAGGGATACCAACCTTCGCCACGTCGACCCAGAAGACCTCCATCCCAAGCGCTGCGGTGCCCTGTTGCCATTCGCTGATCCTCGGCGCCGCGATGAACCCTTCTCGAGGGAAACGAGTGTCGACGAGCGGACGAGCCTCCCACGAGTCCGGGACGGCGGCATACACGCTCCCCGCCTGCACACCGACGAGTGGCGAGGGGGTTGAACCGGAGGCGAGGGGTTCGACGGAAAAGCTGGGCGAGCTCATTGCGGTGTTCGAGGAAGCGCCCGTGCAGGCGGCAAGCAGGCTTCCCAGAACCAAGGACGCGAGTCGCGTACGCACGGGTTCAGAAAAGTGTACGCAGGAGCGGCGACCCGCGCGAGCGTCATTCGCGCGGGTCCGAGTCGGGGCCTAGAATTCGGTCCAATCGAATATCGCGTCTCGGGGTGGCTCGGGAGGGGTGGCACCTCGCTCGAGCCCGAAGAGGGAAGCCGGTGCAAGGCCGGCACGGTCGCGCCACTGTGACCGGGGAGCGAACCCGAGAGATGCCACTGGGCTTCATCGCCAAGGCGAAGACGCCCGGGAAGGTTCGGGAGAGCGCAGCCGCCGAATGGCGGCCCAACCGGAAGTCAGGAGACCTGCCTTGAGACGGTTCGGCCGCGCTCTTCGCGCATGAGAGGAGGCCGTTTCGAGCGTCCAGCCTCCGGCGAGAGCCGGGGGCTTTTTCGTCTCAGGCGGCCGCGGACCGAAAGGAGAGAACAGTGGTAAAGCGCATTTCGAGGTCTGCCCCGGCGGCAGGCCTCCGCTGGGCCGTGGCATTGGTCGCCGTGGCCGTCTTCGTCGGGGCCTGCGCCGGGGCCGACGATTCGACACCCGCAGGGAATCGAGCAACACGGTCGGGATTCCCGGTCACGTTGACCGACGACGAGGGGACCTCCGTAACCGTTCGCCGGCCGCCGCAGCGGATCGTCACGTTCGGTCAATCCGACACGGAGATCGTGTTCGCGCTGGGCGCCGGAAATCGGCTTGTCGGCGTGTGCTGCGAGTTCGACAACTTCCCTCCAGCAGCAACGAAGCTGCCGCACGTGGCCGGCGCGGCGCAGAAGCCGAATCCCGAAAAGGTCATCTCGCTTCGACCGGACCTGATGCTGAACGCGTTTCCGGGTGCGGATACGTGGTCGAAGGCCCTGCGTGACGCCGGCATTCCGGTATTCACGACCCTGGCGAAGGACTTCGACGACGCCGTTCGCGACATCCAGACGATCGGCCGGCTGCTCGGGACACCGCACGCGGCGGCAGCGTTGGGGCAACGAATGCGCCGAGAGGCGGCTGCCATCGAGGCTCGAGCCGAGGCCGCCGGCTCGGTTTCGTGCTTCCTCGACCTTGGTGGCCTCTATACGGTGGCGCCCGGTGACTTCATTTACGACCTTCTGGAACGCGCCGGCTGTGACCCGGTGACCTCCACCGCCAAAACGCCGTTCCCACAATGGTCGAAGGAGCAACTGGTAAAGGACGATCCCGAGATCTTCCTGTTCATGAGCGACTCGGGAACCACGATCGCGTCGCTCCGGAAGGACGCCGCGTTGAGCAAGCTGTCGGCGGTTCGGACGAACAGGGTTTTCTCGGTCAACGGAGACCTGGTGAGCCGGCCGGGTCCCAGGCTGGCTCAGGGCCTGCAGGCGCTGGCGAGGGCCCTGCACCCCGACGCGTTCGCCTGAGGTGCTGCGTTGCGGCCGAACGGACGTCGATGGGTGTTTCCCGCCTTGATCGCCGTATTGGCCGGGGCCGTCATTGCCGGCGTGGCCGTCGGAACCGTCTCGATCTCGCCCGTCACGTCGGTTCGGCTGCTGGCCTGGAAGCTGCATTTTTCGGGGCGGCCATCCGGGATCCCCGAATCGACCGAGGTCATCCTTTTTCAACTCAGGCTTCCGCGAGTCCTGCTGGCCGGGATGGTGGGGGCGGGACTCGCTGCCGCGGGAGCGCTGTTCCAGGCGCTGTTTCGAAACCCGATGGCCGACCCGGCGATCATCGGCGTCTCTTCGGGCGCGGCCATGGGGGCGATCGTGGCGATTCTTGCCGGAGCGGGAGCGGAGCTCGGGGGGCTCGGTGTGCCGGTCGCTGCCTTCGCCGGGGCACTGGGGACGGCGTTTCTCGTCTACCGGTTGGCTCGTCTCGGTCCCACGATCCAGGTGGCCACCTTGTTGCTAGCCGGAATCGCCGTCGCCGGCGTGATTTCGGCCGCGATGTCACTGGTTATGACGTTCTCCGGTGCGCAGATCAGGACGATCTACCTGTGGTTGCTCGGCGGGTTGACCCAGGCGGGATGGGGACCGCTGACGGCGGCGGTGCCGTTCGTTATGGTCGGCGTCGGTGTGGCGCTGTTCAGCGCCGGAGACTTGAATGTCGCCGCCCTGGGGGAGGAACGAGCCACGCAGCTCGGCGTGGAGGTCGAACGGTTCAAGCGCCTGATGCTCGGGACCGGGGCGTTGTTGACTGCCGCGGCGGTATCCGTCGCCGGCGTCATCGGCTTCGTCGGTCTCATGACCCCGCATATCCTTCGCCTGGTGGTCGGTGCCGATCACCGGCGGCTTCTCCCGGCGTCGTTAGTGGGCGGAGCGGTGTTCATGATCCTGGCCGACCTCGCGGCACGATCCGCCGTGCCGCCCGAGGAAGTTCCGGTCGGCGCGATCACCGCGCTTCTGGGTGGGCCGTTCTTCCTCTACCTGCTCCGGAAGCAACGGAGGCTGGCAGGTGCGCGTGGTTAGGCCGGCGGCGCGAACACGGGAACCCACGCCTTCGGCGCAACGTGACCGCGCCGGCGGCAGTGGACCGGAATTGCTCCTCGACCACGTGACGGTCGGATACGGGACGCAACCGGCCGTTCTGCATGACCTCGTCCTTGAAGCGCGACCGGGAGAAGTAACCGGACTGATCGGGCCGAACGGCGCCGGAAAGACCACCGTGATCAGGGTGGCGTCCAGGGCGCTTCGTCCATGGAAGGGCGGCGTGTTCATCGGGGGAAAGGACCCCTACGCCATGTCGGCGCGCCGCGCGGCTCGGGCCGTGTCCGTCGTTCCTCAGGAGATTCCGTGGACGTTTTCGTACTCGGCATTGGAGATGGTCTTGATGGGCCGAGCGCCATACCACTCACCATGGGGAGGGAGCACCATGGACGACTGGGACGCCGTCCGGCGAGCCATGGCGGCCACCGGGGCGACCCATCTCCATGACCGGCCGTTCGAAGAGCTGTCCGGCGGCGAGCGCCAGGCCGTCATCCTCGCCCAGGCACTTGCCCAGGACGCACCGGTCCTGCTGCTCGACGAGCCGACGACGCATCTGGACCTTCGGCACGTGGTGGACATCCTCGCCATCGTCAGGTCCATGGCCAGAAGCGAAGGAAAGACGGTTCTGGCCATCTTCCACGATCTGAACCTCGCGTCGGCGTACTGCGACCGGATCCACGCGTTGTTCGGGGGAAGCGTGGCGGCGGTCGGCACGCCCGGCGAGGTCATCACCGGGAAGACGCTTCGTGAAATCTTCGGCATCGACGCGGACGTCATTTCCAGCGGGTCACCGGGGCGGCCCGCCGTCGTGATGCGGCCGCCGCCGGACTGAGCGAGTGTCCTAGTCGACGAGACCCTTGCGCAGCGCGATGGCCACCGCCTGCGCGCGATCGTTGGCTCCGAGCTTCTCGAAGATTCGCTCCAGGTGGGTCTTCACCGTGTGCGGGGAGATCTGGAGGTCGCTGGCGACTTCCTTCGTGGTGGCGCCGTACGCCACCTTCTGGAGGATCTGTGACTCGCGGCGTGAGAGCGGCGTCTCGGGCCGCTGCTCCACGTACTGGACCTCCTCGATGAACGCGCGGGTCAGCGTGGGGTGGATCACCGCTTTGCCTTCGAGCGCGAGCTTCGCGGCCTGGATGAGCTCGCCGGCGCTGACGTCCTTCAAGAGGTAACCCGACACACCCGCGCGAATCGCGTCGGCGATGGCGGCCCGGGACTCTTCAACTGTGAAGAGAATGACCTTCGTGTCCGGCGCGGCTTCACGGATTTCCTTGGTGGCCTCGATGCCGCTCATCCCGGGCATTCGGACGTCCATGAACACGACGTGAGGTTGGAGCTCCTTGACGGCTGCGACGGCCTCGTCCCCGCTGGCTGCTTCGCCGACCACCTCCACTTCCCTGGAGGATCCGAGGGCCGAACGGAGGCCCTGGCGGGTCACGGGATGGTCGTCAACGATGAGGATCTTCATCGGCGCCCTCACTTTTCAGGAGACCTCGCGGGCCGGCCCCACCTCGGCTCCTTTGAGGCGCCCGTACAATATCCCCCAAATGGCCGAATTTATGGATGCCCAGGAAAAAAATCAGGGCGAGCACCCAGCCGCGTCGGAGGCGGCCGAGTCGCCTTCGATCGAGGCCGGTGTTGATGCCGCAACTGGCAACGGCGACGCGTCGTCGCTGAAGGAACGCGTTCTCGAGGTCCTGAAGAACGTCCACGACCCGGAACTCGGCGTGAACATCGTGGACCTCGGTCTGGTCTATGGCGTCGAGATCGAGGACAAGACGGTTCACGTCACGTACACGCTTACGACCATGGGGTGCCCGATCGGACCGCTCATCGAAGCGGAGATGAAGCAGTTTCTCTCTGGGGTGGAGGGGATCGACGAGGTCAACGCCGAGATGGTCCTTCGGCCTCCGTGGACGCCGGAGATGATGTCGGAAGAGGCCAAGGCCGCGCTCGGCTACTTCTAGAGACCCCAGGCCAGCTTCTCGACACACCGCCACGCTCCTACTGCCGTCGCGTCGTCACGCATCTCGAGTTGCCCATTGTGGGCGCCGTTCCGCATAATTCGACTGAAGAGGTAGGAATTATCAGGCGGCCGAAGGGAGGCTTCAGATGACCGGTTACGCGAGGACCGACGTCCTGGTCGAGACGGACTGGATCGAACAGCACCTCGACGACCCGAACGTCCGGATCATCGAAGTGGATGAGGACACCACCGCCTTCGAAAAGGGGCACATCCCCGGTGCGATCGGGTGGAACTGGAACACCGACCTCCACGCGGATGTGGGACGGGAGTACATCGACCAAGAGGCGCTAACCACGCTGCTCCGCCGGGCGGGCGTCAACGACGACACGACCGTCGTTCTCTATGGAGGCAACAACAACTGGTTCGCGGCGTACGCGTACTGGCTGCTTCGGTATCTCGGGTTCGGGAACGTCAAGCTCCTGAACGGTGGGCGGAAGAAGTGGGAGCTGGAAAGCCGACAGCTCACGCAGGAAACGAAGACCTACCCCGAGGGGAACGTCACGGTCAGCGGCCCGGTCGTGGGCGACTTCAGGGCGCTTCGCGATGAGGTGCTCGACAAGGTCTCGGCCGGCGCCAGCGGGACGGCGCTGATCGACGTTCGCTCGCCCGAGGAATTCCGTGGGGAGAAGCTGGCGCCCGATCACCTCCCGCAGGAGCAGGCCCAGGTTCCGGGCCACATTCCCGGGGCGGCCAACATCCCGTGGGGGAAGGCGGCCAACGACGACGGGACCTTCAAGTCTGCCGACGAGCTCCGCGCCCTCTACGAGAGCGCCGGCATCACGGGCGACAAGGAGGTCATTGCCTACTGCCGGATCGGCGAGCGCTCGTCCCACACGTGGTTCGCCCTCCACGAGCTTCTGGGGTACGAGAACGTGAAGAACTACGACGGCAGCTGGACCGAGTGGGGGAGTCTGGTCGGCGCTCCGGTCGAGAAGGGCTGACAGGGAGGCGGCCATCGCCCCGCGAATTTCGCCCCCTACCTGCGGCTTTGAATCCGACCCGCTGAGTCGGTTTCAACGGTGCGGCGTGTAGACTGGTTACTGCGATGGCCGTTACCCAGCAGGAACATCTCGACGAACTCACCAAGGGCTACCGCTTCGGCTGGAAGGACCCCGACCACTCCGTCTTCAAGCCCAAGAAGGGGCTGAACGAGCGGGTCGTCGAGGAGATCTCCGAGATGAAGTCGGAGCCGGACTGGATGCGCAAGTTCCGGCTGAAGGCCCTCAAGCACTTCCAGAAGCGCCCCATGCCGTGGTGGGGTGCCGACCTCTCGGACATCGACTTCGACGACATCTATTACTTCATCCGCTCCACGGAGAAGCAGGCGAAGTCGTGGGAAGACCTCCCGGAGGACATCCGCGGGACGTGGGACAAGCTCGGGATTCCGGAGGCGGAGAAGAAGTACCTCGGCGGCGTCTCGGCCCAGTACGAGAGTGAAGTCGTCTACCACAAGATCAAGGACGAACTGGACTCGATGGGAGTGCTGTTCACCGACATGGACAGCGCTCTTCGCGAGCACCCGGACATCGTCAAGGAATACTTCGGAACGATCATCCCGCCGAACGACAACAAGTTCGCCGCGCTGAACTCGGCGGTCTGGTCGGGTGGATCGTTCATCTACGTTCCGCCGGGCGTGCACGTCGACATTCCGCTCCAGGCTTATTTCCGGATCAACGCGGAGAACATGGGCCAGTTCGAGCGGACGCTGATCATCGCCGACGAGGGGTCGTACGTTCACTACGTCGAGGGTTGCTCGGCGCCGATCTACACCACCGACTCGCTGCACTCAGCGGTGGTCGAGATCATCGCCAAGCCCGGTGCGCGCGTCCGATACACCACCATCCAGAACTGGTCGACCAACGTGTACAACCTGGTGACGAAGCGGGCTGCCGCCCATGAGGACGCCGTCATGGAGTGGGTGGACGGCAACATCGGGTCGAAGGTGACCATGAAGTACCCGTCGATCTATCTCCTGGGCAAGGGCGCGCGCGGCGAGGTCCTCTCGGTCGCGTACGCGGGCCCCGGTATGCACACCGACGCCGGCGGCAAGGCCATCCACGCGGCTCCACACACCTCTTCGGTGATCACTTCCAAGTCGGTGTCAAAGGGCGGCGGCCGCACGGGCTACCGCGGCCTGGTCCGCGTGGAGCCCGACGCGCATCACTCCAAGTCGATGGTTCGCTGCGACGCGCTGATTCTCGATGAGGAATCCCGCTCCGACACGTACCCGTACGTGGAGGTCGAGGAAGAGACGGCGCACCTGGGACACGAGGCGACCGTTTCGCGGGTCGGCGAGGACCAGCTGTTCTACCTGATGAGCCGCGGCCTCTCGGAGGCCGAAGCCACGGCCATGGTGGTGAACGGCTTCATCGAGCCGATTACCCGCGAGCTTCCGATGGAATACGCCGTCGAGCTGAACCGCCTCATCGAGCTCCAAATGGAAGGCGCAATCGGCTAGCCGGCCGCGGCGCTTCCAACCAGGGTCCTCTTGATGATCGTGCTCAGAAGCCGAACGTAATCGTCGCTGCTCCGACCGCGGGTCCGAGTCAGCTGTTCCCAAACTTCCCACGAGGTCAGGGCCCACAGCACATCGGTCGCATCCTCGATCTCCCATTCCGGGGCCAAGAGCGCCTCGTCGGCCAGTCTGCGGACGACCTCTCGGTAGAGCATCCGTCGGGACTCCATGCGATCGTCCCACGCCGCCGCCATAGCTTCGTCGTCTTGCCGTCGAGCCATGAGGACCTGCGCCACCGGATAGATGAGCGGGTAGTACTCCGCGTGGAGCGCGACCACCGCGTCGAGGGCGGAGACCGCGGTGGGTGCATCGAAGATCCTCTCTATCAGGCGCTGCAATGTCCCGCGGCTGTCGATGTGCTGGACGAGAGCGAGCATGAGCCCTGTCCGCGAGCCGAAGTGCAGGTACACCGTTTGTCGCGAGACGTTCGCTGCGTCGGCGACCTCGTCGAGGGTTGCCCGAGCGCCTCGGCGTTTCAGCAACTCGGCAGCGGCTTCGAGTAGCGCCTCTCGTGTGTTCTTGGGCGAACTTGACACGGTGTAAAAGCCTCTCCTATTTTGGCGCAGTTTACGCGGCGTAAACCTCCATCAAGCGGTTACCCGGGACCCACAAAGGAGGGAACATGCCCGACGAGGTTGTGTACGTCGACCGTTTCCAGCTGCGGGAAGGGAAGGTCGAGAGCTTCAGGCGCTGGGCGAGTGACATGGCAACTTTCGTCCGGGAAAACGAACCTGGGACGGCCGTATTCAACTACTACGTCGACGAAGACACGGGGAAGGGAACCGCCGTGTTCGTGTTCCAGGACGCCGACGCGCTGGATCGGCACATCGAGCTCGCAGCGTCGAGGTTCAATGAGGCCTACGAGTTTGTTAGTTCGACGGAGATCGACCTCCTCGGGCAGCCGAGCGGATCCGCTTCCGAGCTGGCGAAGCGCTTCGGCGGCCATGTCACGACGAAGCTGGCAGGCTTCAGCCGGATCGCGTCATAGCAGTGCCTTCCGCAGCGAGCTGCCAATGGAGTACGCGGTCGAGCTGAACCGCCTCATCGAGCTCCAAATGGAAGGCGCAATCGGCTAGCGATTCAGCTAGCTGCGCTGACTCTCCTCACCTGGTTCGTATTCAAACCAGAGCCACTCGTCGATGATGCAGACGTGAATCGCCTCATCGAATGCGTCATGATCTGGGTCGTCGAGCAGGGGAATTCCGCACTCTCCGCACCTTGATCTCGCTTCCGGCATGGGATGTCCAGCTACGGCGGGGCGCGGTTCTCTAATAACGATCCATCGGGGCGGCGGAATACCGGACGCCCATCTCCCAATTCCAGCCTCAATTTCCCCTCATGAACCATCCGGTGGTGCCTGCGGCACAGCAGGATCAGGTTGGGTAAGGCCGTTGGTCCGCCATCGGCCCAGTGGACGATGTGGTGAACCTCGGACCAGGCCGCGGGTCGGCGACAGCCTGGGTGCCGGCAGTGCCGGTCCCTGAGGATCACCGCCCGGCGCATGGCCGGCGGGATAACCGGAGTCCTTCTTCCGACATCCAGTGGCTCCGAGGGTGCGGCCATTACCACCCGCCTGATGGAGGCGTCGCAGGTGATTAGCCGCACGGCTTTCCAATCGGTCGGACCGACGTGGTCGAGCTCGCTGAGCTCGGTCGGGGCGATCGTGACTGTGGGGCGGCTTCCCTCGGCTCGAGTCTCGCCCGGTTCGGCGCCCTTCAGGGCGTCCTCACCGACGGTTACCACGACGTGGGGGCGCTCTCCTCCGACCTTGGGCCGGTCTGAAGAATCCAGCCACTGGCGGCAGATCTCCCCGAGGGCGTCGGCTCTCTTTTGCTCGGGAGTTCGGTCGTCGCCACCGCCTGACTTCGCCTCCGCATCGAGCACCGCTCGGAGCGCGGTGAGCAGGGTCTCTCCCGTCTCGGGGTCCAGTTCTCCGTCGACCTGGACGATTCCCAGGAACTTGATGGAGGTGTTCAGGCGACGTCTCGCTCTCACCTTTTCATCGCTGTCCAGGCCGTTTTGCTTCTCCACTTCCTTCTGCCAGTACGAAGCCACCTTCTTTAGGTCCTGCATGGAGTGGATCTTTGCCGCCTCCACCAGCTCCGCTTCTGAGCGCTGGAACGAGGAAGGGTCGGCCTCTCTAGCCTGGACCAGTACCCGAGCCGCCGAGGTCGAAAGTTCTCCCTCATCAAGCGCCCGACGGGTCTCGGGCATCTCTTCGAGTGCTGCCGCCGTCTTGATCTGCTCTTTGGCCGCTCCCCATCCCATCTTGAACGTGCTCGAAAGCCACGACGCCGTATTGAGGTGACCGTCGCGTTCGAAGACCCGCCGACGTTCGATCTCTGCGAGCCGGCGAAGGCGCTCCACCTCGAGCATCTCCGCCGCGCGTTGGACTTCAGCGAAGTCCTGCTCTAGCTGCGCGTCGGACAACTCGGACAGGACCTCCGACTGGAGCGCCTCGATAACCGACCGCAGCTCGCTCATTCCCGTATTCCTGTATCGAACATACGTGCGGATTATAGGAGGGGGGTCTGACACCAATAGCGGTTCGTCGAACTAGTGACCCTGAGCCGCCCGTCCGACAAAGCCGCCGACGACTCGGAGGTACTCCTCGGCGGCCATTCCCTGAGGGTTGTGGCCGGCCCCCTGATACACGTGCCGCTCGACGCGTGGCAGGACCTCGGCCAGGCGATCGAGCACCACCGCGAACCACGCCGGACTGTTGTCGCTCGTCGTGAGGAGCGCGGGACCGGGGAATCGCCGCAGCGCGTCGAAGTCGGCTTCGTACACGCCTGAATCGCGGTACTCCTCCGCGAATGTCTCGGCGTTCTCGACGAACGTCTGCTTCATGAACCGCGGGAACCGATCCCATGCGCCCGGACCGAACGTCACTCGGTCCACGAAAATCCGGGCTGCGGCCTCGTGGTCGCCCCGTTCGATCATTTCGACGACATATCCCTCGCCGATGATCAGTGGATCGACGAGGTCGCTTTCGTCCCCATCCGACGACAGGACGCCCAACAAGGGCGGCTCGTGGCAGGCGATGCTCCGAACCACCTCCGGACGCGCCGCGGCGACCTTGAGTCCAATGACCCCACCGCGGGAGCTGCACGCCAGATGGAACGGGGGCAGCTCCAAATGCTCGGCCAGCGCCACGATGTCAGCGGCGTCGTCGTCCAGCGTCCCCGGCGCCTTCTCGCTTTCGCTGTGCCCGCGTCGGTCGTGCCGAACCACGCGAAATCGCTTAGAGAGCGGCGGAGCGACTCGATCCCAACTCCGGCGGTTGGTCCACGAACCGTGAACCAGGATGAGGGGATCGCCGGAGCCTGCATCCTCATACGCGAGTCGAACGCCATTGACCGCGGCGAAGGGCACGGCTAGACCTCCTCTATCTTCAGCGCCCGTCTCATGCCGGGGCGATTTCGGGAGCCACAGCCTCCTCTTCCGCCCTACGTGTGGCTCGCCGGACCACCGCGCCGACGGCAACGATCGCCACCAGGCCTCCGGCGATAGAGATTGCGGGCAACGGCTCGCCGAGGAAGACCAGCGCGGCAACCGCGGCGATAACCGGTTCCACCAGCGTCAGCAGCGATGAAATCGACACGTCGATCTGCTCGTGCGACCACGCGAGGAGCGAGTGCCCAGCTTGCGCGCCGGCAACGAACAGCAAGATCCACAGCCAGTCCTGCCACCGCATGCCCCCTGTCTGACCAGACAAGAGCCACAGCGGAGTGACGCACACCGCTGCCACGATGGTGACCGTGGCCATGTATTCGATCGCCGGCACCGATTCGCGAACCCGCTTCGACAGCAACCAGTAGGCCGTCCACACGAGGAGCGATCCGAATGCCAGGAGGTCTCCCGCCAGGCTCCAGACCGGCGTGCCGCTCGACCCGATGATCACCAAGCCGACGCCTCCGAGCGAGACCATCGTCCACATGACGTGGTACGCGGTCACCCGCTCGCCGAACAGCGGTCCGGCGACGACCAAGGTCAGCGCTGGCTGCAGCGCCGCAAGGATCAGGACGTCGGCCACGCTGGTTAGCTTGATCGCTGAGAAGAACAGCACGAGGTTCAGGCCGAACAGCACGCCGCTGGGGATGGACCGACGGATGATCGCCCACGAAGGCCGGCGGCCAGCGGCCCAAAGGACTCCGAGCATCACCAGCGCCCCCAGCCACAACCGATAGAAGGCGAACGTCAAGGCCGGAGCTCGAACGATCTTCACGATGACGTTCATCACGGAAAACGCCGTGATGGGCCCGACTATGGCAATCACGGCGAGTCGAGTCGCCTGCGGTGCCCGTCTGGCGGTCTGGGGCGATCGAGAAACGGTGGCCATCGCGGAGGATTGTCGCAGCCCTCCGGAACGCGCCTCGAACGGCCCGTCCGGTAAGTTCACTTCGATGCCAAGCTGGAAGGAAGTAGAGGCTGAGGCGCCTGACCTCGCCAAGCTGGCGAAGTCGTTCTTTGATGCCCACACGCACCACACGCTCGCGACGCTCCGGCGGGACGGGTCACCCCGCATCAGCGGGACGGAGGTTCAGTTCGCGGATGGAGACGTGTGGCTCGGGAGTATGTGGCGAGCAACCAAGGCGCTCGACCTGCTTCGAGATCCTCGGTTCGCTCTCCACACCGCATCCGAAGATCCGCCCGCGTGGAAGGGCGACGCCAAGATCGCCGGTCGGATGGAAGAAGTGAACGACCCCGCCGCGAAGGAAGCCCGTCTCGGCAGCGAAGCTGAGCCGGGCCACGCGCACCTGTTTCGGGCCGACATCACCGAGGTCGCCGTCGTGCGGCTGGGGGACCCCGCCGATCACCTCGTCATCGAGTCATGGCGCGCCGGACGCGGCGTTACCAGGCGCCAACGCAGCTGACGATCCTGAGGAAGCGCTAGGACGCTTCTCGAACGTAGGCCAGAACTTCGTCGACCGACATGCCTCGGCCGTCTTCCCACGCGGCCCGAATCTCGTCTTCGCTCAGGTGCCCGCCGGCCAACTCCCTCGGGTCGGGCAGGTGGACTAGCGCGGGCGGCGCCTCACCACCGACTGCGTCCTTGAGCGCCGAAGATGCCCCGCCAATCCGCACGGCTCGGAGATGCTGCCCTCGCAGGTTGGCCTGCTCGGCGAAATTGTCCAACGCGATCGCGATGCTCGTCCGGTCCCGCATCCGCTCCGACAGCGCCACGCTGTCCAAGAACAACGACTGTGCGCCGTCCAGATCGCCGGTTTCCGCCATGATTCGGCCAAGAGCGAAGTACGAGCCGGTCATCCCGAAGGCGTCGCCAAGCTCGGAATGGATTCGAAGTGCTTCCTCGGCCGCCGGCCTCGCCTCTTCGATTTTTCCCTGAAGCCGGTCGATGACCCCGATGGCGAACAGCGAATCCGCGACGCCCAGCCGATTTCCGAGCCGCTCGTACCTCGCCGCGGCCTCTCGGAGGAGCGCCGACGCGCCGGCGAGGTCCATCTCGAACGGATGCCAGAAAGCAACGTGAAAAATCGCGTCGGCCATGAGTCCCTCGTCACCGATTTCCTCGGCGATCGAAAGAGCCTCCTCAGTTGCTTCCTTTACCGGCGGTGGGTCGGTTTGCCAGTAAGCGAACGCTGCCAGGGCCCACAACGCCCTCGCCCTGGCAGGCGTGCGGTCCTTCGCGGACGGCATGGCAAGAACTTCCCGAGCCCACCGCCGTCCGTCGGTCAAGTGACCGTAGAGATGCCAAAAGCGCCACAGTGCCCCCACCAGTCGAAGACCGACCTCACCTTCTTCATGCGCGATCGACCACGTCAACGCCGTGCGGATGTTGTCGTGCTCGAGCTCGAGCATCTCCAGCGTCCGTTCGGACCGCGGCCCGCGAAGCTCCGGCTCCGACCTCTCCGCGACTTCCACGAAGTGGAGCGCATGACGACGATGTGAGGCGGCTGCATCGTCTTCGTCCTCCAGCCGCTCACGGCCGAACTCACGGACGGTCTGAAGCATGTCGAAGCGGACTTCGCCGTCCAGTCCGGCTCTCCTGTGCGCAAGGGAGGTATCGATCAGTGCTTCGAGCCCGTCGAGTGCGTCGACGCCGAGATCAGCCGGGTCGCACACAGCGTCAACCGCCTCGAAGTCGAAGCCTCCGGTGAAGACGCTGAGGCGCCGGAACAGCGCTCGAAGCTCTGATGCGAGTAGGTCGTAGCTCCATCCAATGGCGCCACGAAGTGTTCGCTGGCGCGCCGGAAGGTCGCGAGAGCCGGCGGCGAGCAACGGCAGGGCGCGGTCAAGTCGCTCGAGCATCGCGGTGGGGGACAGCACCCGAAGCCTCGACACGGCGAGCTCGATGGCGAGGGGGAGGCCGTCCAGACGGCGGCAGATTTCGATGACGGCGTCGATGTTCTCTTCGTTGAGTGTGAAGCCGGGATCAAGGGCGGTGGCTCGTTCGACGAAGAGTGCGACAGCGCCGTAGCTAGTGACGTCAGCATCGGCGTCGAGCTTCGCCGGTTCGGGGAACGCGAGCGGAGGGACATGGAACTCCTGTTCGCCCTGAATGCGCAACGGGCCGCGGCTGGTCACCAGGATGCGAACGCTTGGAGCACCCGAAAGAAGCATGCCCACATCGGGGCTCGCCTCGATGACCTGCTCGAAGTTGTCCAGGATCAGGAGCGCGGTGCGATGACGAAGCTCGCTCTTGAGGGTTTCGAGAAGCGGGCGAGGACCTTCCTCTCTGATTCCGAGTGCGGAAGTGACGACGCTCGGAACGAGTTGCGGGTCGGCGATCCCCGCCAGCTCGACGAAGAACACGCCGTCGGGAAACCGATCTTCATCGAGCATTTTCGATCCGATGTGAATCGACAGCCTCGTCTTTCCCGAGCCGCCTGGTCCGGTGAGCGTGACCAGTCGAGACGCCTCCAGGAGCCGTTCGATCTCGGCGACTTCGTGCTCCCGTCCGACGAACGACGTTGCCACGGTGGGAAGGTTGGTCGGCGCCTCCACCGTCTTCAGCGGCGGGAACTCGGACGGGATTCCCTCGATCACCAGCTGCGAGAGCCGCTGCGGTTCGTCGAAGTCCTTCAAGCCGTGCCGGCCCAGGTCGGCGACTGAGACGCCGTCCGGCAGTGTGCGCTCGACCA
>JALYGK010000081.1 GCA_030777105.1 Actinomycetota bacterium
TCGCCAGGGACAAACGGTGCCGCTGGGCGGGGTGCGACCGCCCGGCCGCATGGTGCCAGGTCCACCACGTGAAGCACTGGACCGACGGTGGCGAGACCTGCCTGGCCAACGGGGTGCTGCTGTGCGTGCGGCACCATCATCTGGTCCATGAGGAGGGGTTCGGCGTTGAGATGGTGGACGGCGAACCGGTGTTCAGGAGACCGGACGGGTCGGTGATAGAGGAGAACCGGGCGCCGCCCTAGCGACGTCTATCGGGCAGTCAGAACCTCGGTGCCCTGTTCCGTGACGGCGATGGTGTGCTCGAAATGGGCGGAGAGGCTCCCGTCCGCCGTAACAACCGTCCATTGGTCGGAGAGGACGCGGGTCCTCCAATCGCCGACGTTCACCATCGGCTCGATTGCGACCACCAGGCCGGGCCGGATGGCGGGGCCTCTGCCCGGTGGGCCGTAGTTCGGGATCTGCGGATCCTCGTGAAGCGCCCGTCCGATCCCGTGGCCTGCATACTCGCGGACGCACGTGAAACCCGCGCCCTCCACGACCTGCTGAACGGCATGTCCGACGTCCGAGAGCCGGCGACCGGGGCGAAGCTCGGCGATGCCGGCTTCGAGCGACTCATCGGCCACGCGAACGAGCTTCTCGGCGATGTCCGACGGGGCAGACCCCACGATCACCGTGACCGCCGAGTCGCCGTGATACCCCTCCCAAATGGCGCCAACGTCGAGCGAAAGAAGATCCCCTTCGGCGAGAACCCGCCGCCCGGGTATTCCGTGAACCACCTCGTCATTGATCGACGTACAGATCGACGCGGGAAAACCACGGTAGCCCTTGAAGCTGGGAATGCATCCTTCGCTTCGAATGGATCGCTCCGCGATCTCGTCGAGGTCAGCCGTCGTGATGCCGGGCCGGACCTCCTCGAGCAACCGGTCGATCGTGATGGCAACGACGCGACCCGCTCGGCGCATCCGGTCGATCTCCTCCGGCGACTTGAAAATGATCATTCGCCAGCTGCGGCCGATCTCGCCGGAAGGTCCAGACCCTCTGCGAGCCGCCGCGCCACCTCCTCTTCTTCTCCATCGGCATCGATCTCCCGCAGAAGACCGCGTTCGGCATAAAACTGGCGGAGCGGCGCGGTGCTCTCCTCGTACACCTCGAACCTTCGCCGGACGGTCTCCTCGCGGTCGTCGCCCCTCTGTACCAACTCGCCACCACACACGTCGCATACCGCTTCGACGCGGGGGGGATCGAATTCAACGTTGTACGGGGTCCCGCACTTCGAGCACGTCCGGCGTCCGGAGATTCGTTTCACCGCGATCTCTTCTTCGATGTGGAAATAGAGAACCGCCGTAAGCGGCTGCTCGAGCTTCTCGAGGTTCTCCTCCAACGCGAGTGCCTGAGGCACCGTTCGCGGAAAGCCGTCCAGGATGAACCCGCCCTCAGTCTGCCCGATGGTCTCCACAACCATCCGCACCACGACGTCGTCGGGCACCAGGTCGCCCCTCTCCATGTAGCTCTGCGCAAGCTTTCCGAGCTCGGTTCCGTGTTGGACGTTCCATCGAAAGATGTCGCCGGTCGCGATATGCACCACGCCGTGGCGCTTCGAAAGCTGCTTTGCCTGCGTACCCTTGCCGGCGCCCGGCGGTCCGAGGAGAACAATGCGCATGGCTAATAAGCCCGACGGGCGCAGTGAGCGAAGAACGCCCGACGGGCGCAGTGGCGGAAGAACGTCCGACGACTGCCTGGAGGGGAAGGCGTACCTGGGGCGACGAGAGCTATCGGAGGAACCCCTCGTAGTGACGCATCATCAGCTGCGATTCGAGCTGCTTCATGGTCTCCAGGGCCACACCCACCGTGATGAGGATGGTGGTCCCTCCGAACGGGAACTCGTTGATCGCCCAGATCGCCAGGAACACTGAAGGGATCAGGGCGATGGCAGCCAGGAACAAAGAACCGGGCAGCGTGATGCGGTTCAGGATCGACGACAGGTACTGCGCCGTGGGCGGGCCGGGACGGATTCCGGGAATGAAGCCTCCGTACTTTCGAATGTTGTCGGCAGTATCGAGCGGGTTGAAGCTGATCGCCGTGTAGAAGTACGCGAAGAACACCACCAGCAACCCGTAGAGGAGCATGTAGACGATGCTCGACTGCCGAAGCAACGTGTTGTTGATGAAGTTCTGGAACCACTGGGCGTGGATGACGTTCTGAAGGAGCGTCGGGAAGTAGAGCACCGATGAGGCAAAGATGATCGGGATGACGCCCGCCTGGTTCACCTTGAGCGGGATGTACGTGCTTTGGCCACCCATCATTCGCCGGCCCACGACTCGCTTCGCATACTGAACCGGGATCCGGCGCTGCCCCTGCTCCATGAACACGACTGCCAGGATGATCAGGATCCCCAGCCCGACCAGGAAGAAGAACTTCGCCTGCCCCGCGCTCCGAAGGATGGCGGCCCCCTCGGCGGGGAGCGTGGAAATCACGCTGGTGAAGATGAGGATCGACATTCCGTTGCCGATGCCGCGCTGCGTGATGAGCTCGCCGAGCCACATGATCATGGCCGTCCCAGCGGTCAGCGTGAGCACGATCAGCGCGACGCGCGGCGCGGAGAACACCCGGACCACGCGGAACTGGTTGTGGAACAGGAACACCAAGCCCGTCGACTGCAGCAGGGCCAGCACCACCGTCATGTATCGGGTCCACTGGGTGATCTTCTTAATCCCCTGTTCACCCTGCTTCTGCCACTGCTCCAGCTTCGGGATCACCACCGTGAGGAGCTGCATGATGATCGAGCTGGTGATGTAGGGCATGATCCCGAGCGAGAACACCGCGAACCTGGTGAGCGCTCCGCCCGAGAACAGGTCGATGAACTGAAGGGCTGACAGCCCCTGGCCGCTGGTGGCGTTCCGAAGCTCCTCCAGCGCCGCGAGGTTGATGTTGGGCGCGGGGATATGCGAGCC